>JAEUVI010000462.1 GCA_016787105.1 Chitinophagaceae bacterium
ATTCTTAAAATTTCAACAGAGCAAATTGAGCAATTGCGCTATTGAGACATTTTAAAATTACGCCTCTGCTTTTTCTTCGATATCAGCGAAAATTTTAGCCGCGCTTTCAGTCAGTACAAGCACTTCAGAATTTACGATATCATATGTATTGATATCGCTCAACAATACTCCTAATACATAAGGAACGTTGCGGATTGAAGTCTGTACATTGTCATTATACTCCGGTAAAACAAACATGATTTTTTTATCAGCCACATTCAGTTTACCCAATATGTCTACAATCGTTTTTGTTTTAGGAGCATCCAATTTGATGTCTTCAACAACTACAATTGAATTTTCTTTTGCTTTATGTGAAAGTGCAGAAATCTTTGCAAGGTCTTTTACTTTACGATTCAATTTGATATCGTAACTGTGTGGTTTAGGACCGAAGATAGTACCACCACCTTTATATAAGGGGTTACGGATATTACCCTTACGGCTACCGCCTGTACCTTTTTGACGGTGCAGTTTGCGGCTTGCACCCTGTACTTCAGCACGGGTCTTCACTTTGTGAGTACCCTGGCGCTGAGCAGCGAGGTATTGTTTTACTGCCAGGTATACAACATGGCTGTTGGGCTCTACTCCGAATATTTCTTCCGGCAGCTCAACAGTTCTACCTGATTTCTTTCCTTCTATATTTAAAACGTCAACTTGCATATTACTTCTGGATTAAAACGATTGAACCATTGTGGCCCGGAACAGCACCACTTACCAATATATAATTCTTGTCAGCGAAAATCTTAACGACTTTCAGGCCTTTCAGTTTCACCCTGTCACCACCTGTGCGGCCAGCCATTTTCATCCCTTTCATTACACGGCTTGCATCAGATGAGTTACCGAGTGAACCAGGAGCTCTTTGACGGTCATGCTGACCGTGAGATTGTTGCCCTACACCATGAAAGCCATGACGCTTAACAACACCCTGAAAACCTTTTCCTTTCGTTGTACCTACTACTTCTACTTTGTCGCCTTCAGCGAAAATGTCAACAGTAATAGATTCACCAATATTTTTTTCGATTGAGAAATCGCGGAATTCTTTTACAAATTTCTTTGGAGCTGTACTCGCTTTGGAGAAGTGATTTTTTTCGGCTTTGTTGGAGTGTTTGTCGTTTTTGTCGCCGAATGCTAACTGCAATGCGCTGTAGCCATCTGTTTCTTTAGTCTTCACCTGTGTAACTACGCAGGGGCCAGCTTCAATGATGGTAACAGCCGTCTGCTTTCCTCCAGGATCGAAGACACTTGTCATCCCAATTTTCTTTCCAATAATACCTTTCATTTTCTTACGGTTTATTCCCCGCAAGGTTTTACAAGACATTCCGATAGGTATTATCGGAATTCAATCCTGGTTCATCGCTGACCTTTTCCGTTGTTTCCATTTTAGCGGAGAGGAAGTACCAGCGATAAACAAACCTCGAAGGGCTTGTTTATATGTGCCCCCAATCCGCCAGAGGCGAAGACTGGGAGAGTTTAATTATCAGAGCTGCTTTCCTTGCTTTCGCAAATTGGCAGATGATTCAATTTATTAAAAAGAGCTTCTATTATTTTTCCAAAGTCCTCCTTACAGGAGAATATCCTGGCTTTTACGCTTTAATCTCAACTTCAACACCACTGGGCAAATCCAGCTTGCTCAGTGCATCTACAGTACGTGAAGAAGAAGTGTAGATATCCAGCAGGCGCTTGTGCGTAGCTAACTGGAATTGCTCACGGCTCTTCTTGTTTACGTGTGGTGAACGCAGTACGGTAAATATTTTTTTACGGGTAGGCAGAGGAATTGGTCCTGTAACTACCGCACCAGTGCTGCGAACGGTTTTCACGATCTTCTCTGCAGATTTATCTACCAGGTTGTGATCGTAAGACTGTAATTTTATTCTGATTCGCTGAGACATAGTAAATACCCAATTTTCCGTTGGGGCTGCAAAGGTAAGGGTGGGCACTATATCCGCCAAATAGTTAGGAAAGAATTTTATATGAAATCTCCATTAGAGAACAGGCTTCAATTTTAAACTTAACACAGAAAAGCCGCCAAGGTTCAGGTGCTCGACTCTAAATGAATGATTTCCACCAAGATTGAGCCTTACACGTCTGTTAGGCGACTCATCAAATTTATATTTAGAAGGATTCCATTCGTTCAGCACCAATTTCTCGTCCACATATATTCTTACCGCATCATCCCATGTCACAGATAGTTCATACTGGCCTTTTGGTATTTCAGCCTTTCCTTCCGCAACAGTAATAAATTGATCATAGGAAATGGTATCCACTTTTACTCCGGTCCATAGAGCGAAGTCTACTCGATCTGCTCTTTCTGTTTTTATAGGAGCCATTTTTGCAACAGGCGAAAAAAGCTGACCCGTCTTAACAGGATTATAATAAGCCGTATCCATCGAAAACCATCTTATTTCCCAATCTATCGGCTGAAAGAATTCTCTGAATGTAAAAGAAGAAGGCTTTCCTTTTGCAATCTTCACACCGAAGGGAGTCGTGATTTCTTCACCTGAATATTCCAGTTCAATTGCTATATCGGTTCTTTTATCTTTTACTCTTTTCGCGGTAATCGTTGCCGGGAAAGAACCACTTTTACCGGACAAACTATCTACTCCTTTGTATTTTTTTATTTTCCATTTTCCTGCCGGTCCTTTCAAATCAAATTGCATTACATCACTTGTATCAGCAGGGTTTGTATTCCAGATGAGCGGCGAACGAAAATCATATGGCCCCCACTCTGTAATTAATATGTTTTTTCTGCCTGCAAAAGCCGCGACGTTTTTAAAAGGATCTAATGGTTTGCTTATAGCAGGCAATGATAATTCTGGCTCAACAGACAAGTTACCTTCCAGCTCTTCATTCACCGAAGTATCCAGTCTTTTTACAAAATCATCGGTTTTAAATAATTCACCATATTCAGTATAGATATTGTTAAACACGCTTAGGTTTTCTGTTCGCTGAAGATTAAATACCGTTTCATTTTTATTAAAATTGTTATAGGCCATAATATAATCCCTGCTTCTTGTGTCATTATTTTTTGCATAACCCCAATTGTCCGGCTGAGATTCTCTCGCCCACAACCTGATAGCTTCTTTATCACGAAAAAAAATATTGTAAGCAATCCTGTTTTCTTGCCCGTGCTCGATTGCAATAGCGATACGGTTACTGCGGAACTTATTATCGTTAATTACAGACTGATAACTATATCCACCCCAGATGCCATGATCACATTCATAAATACGGTTATTAATTATTTTATTACGGCTAAAGGTTACTTCAATTCCATTGG
>JAEUVI010000481.1 GCA_016787105.1 Chitinophagaceae bacterium
TGGGTTACTTTTTTCGCATCGGCTAATTCTAGTATGATATTGGTAGCAAGGTTACTACTCACTATTATCATGTCGTATACCAGGCTGCCAATGCTTCTTTTTTCTCCGATATGGGTATAAATTTCCTTGTCACTGTCGTCTGCGGAGTCCAGGCTGAACAAGCTTCCATCCACGATACTTTTAAATTCATTTTTGATTACCACTTCATCTTCCAGCGAAATTTTTTTCAGTGCAGCCTGTTTATAAATCTCGATCATGACAGGTGTTTTCATGGTGCTGGCCGCGTGAAAGTTTTCATGTTCGTTGATGAATATTGTTTTGCCGGTACTCAAGTCTCTGAAGGCAACAGCAAATACACCTTTTTGCAAAGCAAGTGAATCCGAGATTTGATGCCGCAGTTTTTCCATGCTGAAATTATTTTGGCAAAAAAGAAATATTGGCTGGCAGAGCAACAAAAGATATATCAAATGTTTGCAACGCATCGGCAAAGGAAATTTACGATAGTTGAAAGATAGCTCCCGAATTTTAAAAGATAGAAAAAGAATCAGGATTTAATGCCCGGGGAGGCAACCATTGGGTAAAATTATTCGTATTTTTAGATACTTACCATTCTTGTTCACCCCATTCAAGTTTGTACCTTTTTTGAAGACATAGGCAGTCAAATTGTGTTATGAGAAGGTCTCTGTTTATTGTATTATTATCAGGGGTTGCTCTATTTGCCAAAGCTGACCATATTACGGGGGGGCAGATGTATTATGTATACCTTGGTGGTTCCAACGGGGTGCATAACTACCGTGTTACATTAATGCTGTACATGCGGTGTAACAGTGGCCGCGAGTTTCCCAATCCGGGTTTTATTTCCGTTTTTGAAAGAGGTAGTAATACACGGTTGCAGGATTTGCAGGTTTCATTAACAAAACAGGAAACCATAAGCCTTACCGAAAGTAATCCCTGCATTACAGATCCGCCAAGAGTTTGCTATGTGGTAGGTACCTATGTTTTTGATGTTGCGCTTGAAGGAAACGAAAACGGGTACATACTTTCTTCACAGGTTAATTTCCGGATAGCCGGTATCAATAATCTTTATTCGGGATATAGCCAGATAGGAGCTACTTATACAACTGAAATTCCTGGAACAAAATCTGTGGCCAATGGCCCACAGAATGTGAGTGCGAAATTTATTGGTTCAGACCTGGTAGTTGTATGTGCGAAGAACCCTTTTAATTACAGTTTTGCCGCAGAAGACGATGATGGAGATGAGCTGCGGTATTCATTCTGTGATGCATACATAGCGCAAGGCGGGGGCCGTGGTGCTGATGGCGCACCTGCATCTCCTCCACCATACCAGGCAGTACCGTATGGAACCCCTTTTACGGCATATGCACCATTGGGCGACAGGGTGAAGATTGATCCACAAACAGGACTGATAACCGGTATTGCGCCAGAAGAAGGTATTTATGTAGTGACTGTTTGTGTGGAAGAGGTAAGAGGAGGTGTGATAATAGCAAGACAGCGAAAAGATTTACAGATAAATATTGCAAATTGTAAAATCGCTGCTGCTGCTCTACTGCCCGATTATTTGCTTTGCGGAGATTCAAAAAGTATTGTCCTTTCCAATTTATCAACAAGTCCGTTGATTACATCCTACAACTGGGAATTTTTCAATGATAAGGGAATATCTATTTTTAATTCTCAGGTAGCGAATGCTGCCTATACTTTTCCGGATACCGGTACCTATAAATTGAAACTGGTAATAAACCGGAATGGGCCTTGTTCTGATTCATTCATATCTAACGCGAAAGTGTACCCTGGTTTTGTGCCTTCTTTTGACTTTAACGGGATTTGTATAAAAAAGCCAACCAGTTTTCGCGATGCCACTACTTCTGTGTATGGTGTAGTTAATTCCTGGGAATGGGATTTCGGAGATCCATTTGCCGGAGATGATTTTTCTGATTTGCCAAATGATAGTTATACATATGGTACTACTGGTGTCAAGAATGTAGTGCTAACTGCAACTGATACAAAAGGCTGTCGTGCTACATTTACGAAGCAAGTAACCATTGTTGATAAACCGCCCATACGCCTGGCATTCAGCGATACATTGATTTGTATTACAGACAATGTGCAATTAAATGCAGCAGGTAGTGGTGTTTTTAGTTGGACACCGGCATTGGGTATTCAAAATGCGAATACGGCAACACCGACTGTTTCGCCATCGGCAACTACAACTTACTATGTTCACCTGGATGAAAATGGTTGTTTGAATGATGATTCAGTAAAAGTGAATGTGGTAGATCATGTCACATTGCAGGCTATGCGTGATACTGTTATCTGCAGTGGTGATGAAATACAATTACGTGTTCAGTCAGATGGATTGCAATATACATGGACACCTGCAGCGCAAATGGATAATGCGCTTATTGCAAATCCGCTTGCTGTTACACCGGTTACTACAAATTATATAGTAACTGCAAGGATAGGAAGTTGTTCTGCCTCAGATGATGTGCGGGTATCTACTGTAGCATACCCGGTGGCGGCTGCAGGTGCTGATGTAATGATTTGCTATAACGCATCTGTGCAGTTGCAAGGCGTAAGTGATGGACGAATCTATCAGTGGACACCGGCGGCCACATTGAATAATGCTTCGGTTTTGAACCCTGTCGCTTCTCCCGGAGTTGAGGGCCCTGTTCAATATGTATTGTATGCATACGATACAAAAGGTTGCCCCAAGCCCGGCATTGATACAGTAACGGTAACCGTGCTTCCTGATATGAACGCATATGCAGGCAGGGATACGTCGGTTGTAATCGGTCAGCCATTGCAACTCAATGCAACCGGTGGTGTTCAATACTCGTGGT
>JAEUVI010000076.1 GCA_016787105.1 Chitinophagaceae bacterium
GGGAAAGCCTGAAAGGCGAAAAGAACCGGTTTATTAAAATGACAAAAACAAGGGATTACCTGTTACAGAAAGGATACGAAATGGAACTGGTAAAAGCAGTGATGAACAGTGATTGACCTTTCAGAAACTAAACCCGATACCTCCTGTAATGCCGGCATAAATTTTCGGATCCATATTCCAGAAATCATCAGAAGGCGGATCAAGATAAACTACAGGAGCAGCAACAATACGAAAAAATATTCCACCGCCTGGCCGCTGGTAACGATAACCAACACCAGGTATCACGAAAATTTTTTTATCAGATAAATTACCTGCGGAAAAAAGCTTTGTATATTTTTCTATGTAAGGCACAACGGTTATGCTGAATTCAGCATGATGCTCATTGTGACCGGTAAATGCCTGCAAGCCGAGCGGCATAGCGATTACATTATTCATCAGGCAAAGGCCAACACGGTAGCTCCAGTTCAGTTTTTCTCCCCGGCGAAATAAGCGATCATAATTTACAGAGTAATAAGCTCCCCGGGAAGCGAAATCCGCATAAACAGTATTGCGTACAATTTTTTCTCCTGTTTGCTGCGAATAACAGGTAAAGGAAAAGATGATACAGATAATCAATAAAAAAATTGCCGGTTTATTAATTTTCATTGCCAATATTGTTTGCTAACTAAGTTTACTTCAAGAAATAAGCGATACAAAAATTATAAACTGAAACGCTTGTCAGCGCTGCTATTCTCCGGGATTTTACTAACAGGCATACTTTAATTTCTGAGAAGTTAAAGTTATTTTATGATTTGTGCTGTGTAAATGAGCAGATAGCGGCTTTTCACATACTGTTTGCTGCCGCAGTTACGTTATATTTGATATTCGTGCCAGTAAAATATTTTTTATGAAAAGGTTTGTCATCTTTCTGTGTATATGCTCCTTTCTTTTCATCGTTGCATGTAAGAAGTCTGTACCTGGCGATACCACACCTGTTCCCGATCCGCCACTGGTGCCTGCCGATCAATCATCATTTGCATCTGCAGCAACGATTAATCTGCACCTTGGCCGCGGCATCAATATCGGTGATACTTACGAAGCTTCCTGGGCAGATAAACAAGCCGATCCTAATGATTTCCGCAGGATAGCCGAAACGGGTTTCAAGCATGTACGCCTCCCGATAAGATGGGAAATGCCTTCTCGTGGTTCTTATAAAACACCATACACTATTCAATCTTCTTTCCTTGCTAAAATAAAAGCATCGGTTGATGAAGCGCTGAAAAATAAGCTGCATGTGATTATCAACATGCACCATCACGATAGCTTATTTGCCAGCCCGGATGCAATGAAGCCAATGTTCCTTGCGCAATGGCGGCAGATAGCGGATTATTTCAAAAATTATTCCGATAGCCTTTTATTTGAAGTGTTGAATGAACCACATGGCAATCTTGATGCGCAGCGGTGGAATACTTTTTTTGCGGATGCGCTGAAAGAAATACGAAAAACAAACCCGAAGCGAACAGTACTGATGGGTGTAGCTGAGTGGGGTGGCGTAGCTGCATTGAATAAACTTGTTTTCCCTGCCGATAATCAGCTTATTCTTACTATTCATTATTACAGCCCGTTTACGTTTACGCACCAGGGCGCCGGTTGGGTAGATGGTTCAACTGCATGGCTGGGTACCAAATGGTACGATACAGACTATGACAGGCAAAATGTAATCAATGATTTTACAACCGCTAAACAGATAGCGGCCGATAAAAACATACCGGTACATGTGGGTGAGTTTGGCGCATTCAGCACGGCGGATATGGATTCCCGTGCGAAGTGGACACGCTTTCTTGCCCGCTGGTTCGAGCAACAAAATTTCAGTTGGGCTTATTGGGAGTTTAATTCCGGTTTTGGTATTTACGATCCTGCTACGGGGCAGTACCGCACACAACTGGTAGATGCGCTGATTAATGATGCGATGACAGCGCCGGTTGCTACTACGCTTACTGATTTATACAGCAGCAACTTCAGTGGCGGCGCAGATGGATGGAACCTGTATAACAATGATGCTTCCGCTGCTTCTACAATGGCGATAGCAGATAGTAAAGTGAATGTAACTATTACCGCAGCTGGGAATGAAACATGGTATATTCAACTGGTACGCGGCAATACTTCCATTACCGCCGGAAAATTATACCGTATTGTATTTAACGCCTATTCCAATACCAGCAGAAATATTTCTGCTACTATCCAGCAATCCTCATCACCATGGACGGTTTATGGCAACGGAGATTTTACTATCAGCGCTACAGACGCCACCTATAGTTTTGTTTTCACAGCGCCTGTTACTGATGCTGCCTGCAATTTTCTTTTCTCCCTGGGAAAAAATGGTACTTCACCTGTTACTATTTACAACATCAAATTGCAGGAAGTAAGTTTTTAATAGTGTGAGAAAGAAAACTTTTGTTTTCATTCCGTTTGCCGCCTGAAACTGCAAAAAAGGAAATTCTGTTTTGTATCAAATGGCGTTATATGATCTTCCGTTACACATCGGATTTTTTCAAAACCATTTTGAAGTTCCGCTGTCATTGTTTCTTCTGTGTATTGTTTGATGTCAAGCCCGCTGCATTTTTTGGGTCCCTGGTCAGAAAATGTTCCGATTATCAAAAAGCCCGTTACAGATTTTCGGGCTATATCTATATACTTTGACACCTGTTCTTTAGTAGTAAGAAAATGAAATGTGGCCCTGTCGTGCCATACATCATAAGTTGTACCGGGTTGAAACGTTGTAATGTCGCTTACAATCCAATTAACTTTGACTGCCCTGTCGCCAAGTCGTTGCTTTGCCTTTTCAAGCGCCTTTGCTGAAATATCAAGTACAGTTATATTTTCAAAACCTTCGTCAAGCAGAAAGTCTGCAAGTTTACTGTC
>JAEUVI010000538.1 GCA_016787105.1 Chitinophagaceae bacterium
CCCGGGCTGATAAAGCCGGTATATTTTTGAATGAATGTAAATCCTCCTTCACCACCGATACCTAACACATCATTCCATGTTAAGAACAATGCAACAATCATCGCAATGGCAATAGTAAGCCGGCCTACTTTTACCATCTTCTTTTCATCCGCATCCCTGTTTATATATTTTTTATAAATATCCAGTGTAAATATGGTAGAAATGCTATTTGCTTTTCCTGCCAATGAGGCCACTATCGCGGCAGTAAGCGCAGCGATAGAAACTCCTTTTATCCCGTTCGGCAAAAATGAAAGAACTGTAGAGTATGCGTCGTCTTTTACTTTATACAAATGATCTTGTCCTACCTGCTGCATTTCGGGAAGGTGACCGTTTTTATACAATACATAAGCGGCAATACCGGGCAACATTACAATTACCGGCATCATTATTTTTAACATCGCCGCAAAAAGAATTCCTGTACGTGCCGTTTTTAAATCTGCTCCCAATGCCCGCTGGGTGATATATTGATTGCAACCCCAATAATTTAAATTTACAATCCACTGCCCCGCAAAATACATAGCGATACCCGGCAGAATCACATACCGCTGTACCTCATACTGGGTGGCCGACGCATCTGGTTTTTTAAATATCATATGAAAATGATCCGGGGCATCTTTCATTAATGTTTTAAAACCATCCCATGCACCAGCATTCGCGCCAACCTTTGCGCTTACAACATCCAGCGCGATGTAAACAGTAATAAGGCCCCCGATAATCAATACAGCTACCTGTATTACATCCGTGTACCCGATTACTTTCATACCTCCCAATGTTATTATCAATGCGAAGAGCAGCAAACCAATCATCAATGCATGCAGATATTCACCACCTGCAAGGCCATTAATTGCTTTGGCACCGAGGTATAAAATAGAAGTGAGATTGACAAGTACGTAAAGGAATAACCAGAATATCGTCATGATTAATGCTACCGTTTCATTATATCGAGTTTTCAGAAACTGCGGCATGGTAAAAATCTTATTCTTCAGGTAAATTGGTATAAACCAAACAGCGATTATTACCAATGCTATTGCTGCTACCCATTCATACACAGCAACAGCAACCCCTGCGAAAAAACCATCGCCACTCATACCAATAAATTGTTCCGCGGAAATATTGGATGCGATTAATGAAGCGCCGATAGCCCACCAGGTAAGCGATCCTTCGGCAAGAAAGAAATCGTGGGTATCAATTGTAGCTTTTTTCTTTCTAAGGTAAATCCAGTAGCCATACGATGCTACAATAACAAAGTATATGATAAACACGAGGTAGTCGGCAAAAACAAGCGTATTGTTCATAACAGGAAATCGTTAGTTTGGTAATTATTAATTATGCTGGAAATATACTTCACTCCACTGTAATTCTTTTTTAAACTGGTAAAGTTTTGTGTCTTTATTTATCAGGACGTATTCTATTCCGATCATTTCTGCAAAATCCTCAAGATGTTCAGAAGAAAGGTTTTGACTATAGCAGGTATGATGTGCCCCGCCTGCCAGTATCCAGGCGCCGCATGCAGTACGCATATCGGGAGATGGCCTCCATAATACACGTGCTACCGGCAGTTTGGGTAAGCCATGAATCGGAGCAACTGCCACTACCTCGTTGACCAACAACCGAAAACGGTTGCCCATATCAATAACCGAAGCATTGATTGCCGGGCCAGCAGCAGAATTAAATACCAGTCTCACAGGGTCGGCTTTTCCACCTATACCCAACGGATGTATTTCGCAGGATGGCTTACCATCAGCAATGGATTCGCATATCTCAAGCATGTGTGCGCCTAATACCAGTTGATTGTCCGGCGCAAAATGATAGGTATAATCTTCCATAAATGAATTGCCACCTTTCAATCCTGTTCCCATAACTTTCATGGCACGTACCAATGCAGCCGTTTTCCAATCACCCTCACCGGCAAAACCGTATCCTTTACCCATTAAACGCTGGGCAGCGATGCCCGGCAATTGCGCCATACCATGCAAATCTTCAAATGTATCAGTAAAGCCTTTAAAATTCCCTGCTTGTAAAAATTGGAGTAACCCTAACTCAATACGGGCCGCTTCAATAAGCGATGAATGCTTTTCACCCCCTTTTAATAAAGAAGCATCCATTGTATAGGTATCTGCATATTCCGATACAAGTTTGTTCACTTCTTTATCGCTTATTTCTTTTATAACTTTTACCAAATCACCAATGCCATGTGTATTTACAGCATAACCAAATTTCATTTCTGCTTCCACTTTATCTCCATCAGTTACCGCTACATAGCGCATGTTATCACCAAAGCGCACAAATTTTGCACCCTGCCAGTCATGCCAGCCAGCAGCTGCTCTTGTCCATACATTAATCCTCTCAATAACATTCGGATGTTGCCAATGGCCTACTACTACTTTTCTTGTAAGACGCATACGGCTCATGATAAAACCAAATTCCCTATCACCATGCGCACTCTGGTTCAGGTTCATGAAATCCATGTCAATATCACTCCAGGGTATATCACGATTGAATTGTGTATGCAGGTGCAATAAAGGTTTTTGTAAAATCTTCAAACCCGTAATCCACATTTTCGCAGGTGAAAAAGTATGCATCCATGCAATAATACCGATACAATTTTTCGACGCGTTCGCTTCCTGGCAGATAGCATAAATTTCTTCGGTAGATTTTACTGTCGGTTTATATACAACTGAAACCGGCATTTGTGCCCCTGCATTTAATGAAGCCGCAATTTCCTTCGAATGTGCGGCCACCTGCTTCAAAGTTTCATCGCCATACAAATGCTGGCTACCTGTTACAAACCAAACTTCAAATGACTTCAAGTCTTTTACCATTAAAATAAATTATTATTTACTGATTATTTTGATACGGCATTGTTGCCAGTATTATCTGCAATGATTTCAATATCTTTTATTTTTTCAGGGAACCAAATCATCATCTCTCCTTTGCCCCTGTTGGCCCATGCATAATAAGGTATGGCAACAAATGGTTGCTTCACCGTTGCCACATTATCATCTTTCACCTGCACTGCAACAGATTCTCCTTTAATTACTGTAACCCCATTGAGTAAACCAGCATTATATTCTGTACTGAAATCAGTACCGGCAGGTAAAATAATATTCGTTGCCCTGCCATTATTATCAGCCCATTCTGCACAATACATCAACGGGCCTCTTTGTATTGCTACTTTACCCGCATCATCTTCCAGGTTTTTATTAGCAATCACGCGGCGAACTTCCATCGGCAATTTTACTTCTACTACATCTCCTTTCTTCCACGTTCTGCTCAGTACTGCATAACCTTGTTGTGTTGTATATTCAACAGGGCTGCCATTAATTTTTATCTCCGCTTTTTGAGCTGAACTTTTTTCAAATGTGTACAGATCGGATGGCATTGCCTCATTCTGTGCCCAACCCGGAATACGGATGAGCATATCAAATGCAATCGCTTTTTTTGAAGATACTGTAAATTTTAAATCTCCATCCCATGGGTAATTGTTCTGCTGCAGAATTTCAACAGCTTTACCCCCAACCGTAAGGGAAGCATTACTATTTATAATAAGGTTTACATATACTTTATTATCCTTTTGCGCATACATATACCCTGGAATAGAAGGCAACAACCGTGTTACGTTTGTAGGACAACAGGAACATTCAAACCAGCCTGAACGTCCTGATTCCATATCCCTGTGTTTAAAACTGTTTTTTATCTGCATGGCATTGGTATAAAAAAAAGATTTGCCATCCAGCCCTACACCGGATATAAAACCATTGTATAAAATTTTCTCCAGCACATCGATGTATTTTGAATCGCCATGTAATTGAAACATGCGCTGGTTCCAATAGATATTAGAAATAGCCGCACAGGTTTCATTGTATGCTGTTTCATTCGGTAATTCATAATTAGCTCCATAGCGTTCACCATCTCCAATTGCACCTGCACCACCCTGCACATATATTTTTTTGGAAACCATATTTTCCCAAATACTGTCAATTGCTGTCAGTAATTTCTGGTCCCCTGTAAGCGCGGCGATATCCGCAACAGCAGCATATAAATATCCTGCACGCACTGCATGGCCAATTGCTTCTCTTTGTTGCGCTACCGGAATATGATCCTGCCAGTAAGCGCCATTTTTCCAGGGGTCTTTGCTCGTAGCATCGTAACCTTTGAAATGTCCTCTTTCTTCAATAAAATCTTTTGCTGTTTGCAGATATTCCTGCTTGCCTGTAATGCGATATAATTTTACAAGGCCCATTTCAACTACTTCATGTCCCGGAGCTACATGTTGCTTGCCAGGACCAAAAACAGAACAAACCAAATCAGCATTCTTCAATGCAATGTTCAATAAGTTCTTTTTTCCTGTTGCGAGATAATGTGCTGCAGCAGCCTCGTATAAATGTCCTGAATTGTATAATTCATGGCTTAGTTCTCTTTCCTTTTGCCATCTTTCCGTACCGGCCCATTTATGCGGGTGTAACGGATCAATGGTACGTGCGGTATATAAATATCCGTCGGGCTCCTGTGCTTTTGCTACCTTTTCTATCAATGTATCAATATATAATTCCAGCTTTTTATCAGGAAATAAACTGAGCGAAAAAGAAGCTCCTTCTATTGTTTTGTAAATATCCGTATCATCAAATGGATAGACAGTACAGAATTTTCCACTCTTTGCAGCAGCCATTTCGAAATTCTTTACACGACCTGTATTTTCACAACGCTCAAAAGAAGTAGGTATAGTTACTGAGTGATTTATTTTTATTCGTGGAAGCCAGAAGTTATCCGTCAGCTTTACACTTGTAAATGTAACCGGACTATAAGTATAATCTCTATTCTGCCCATATACCAGACCTGCCGATAATATAGAAAGCAGTAATAAATTTCTTTTCATATGCATCGTTTTTAAAGGTTCAGCAAGAGTATCAACAGCGAAAAATTATTGTCCGTAGTAGCTATCAGGACCATGCTTGCGTTCAAAATGTTTTTTAATCAAAGCCTCTTTCAACCGGGGCGCATTTCTGTTAATGGTTTCTGTCAGGTAGGCCATTTGTGCTATTGATTCCAGTACTGCGCTGTTGTAAACCGCTTTCGCAGCCGACTTACCCCATGTAAATGGCGCATGATTACCAACCAGGATCATTTCAGTCTCTTTATAATCCAGCTTCTTTTCTTTGAAACAATTGATGATCTGGAAACCAGTTTCGTATTCGTAATCTCCTTTTATCATTTCGTCGCTCATAGGTGGCGCGCAGGGTATATCTACCGTATTATGATCGGCATGAGTGGTACCAAATATCGGTATGTCGCGCTGCGACTGCGCCCATGCTGTAGCGTAAGTAGAATGTGTGTGTACAATGCCGCCAATATTTTCCCAATGCTTGTATAACACAGCATGTGTTTTCGTATCGGAAGATGGCCGCAGCTTTCCTTCAACAGTCCTTCCTTCAAAATCTACAATCACCATTTTACCAGGCGAAAGATCTTCATAAGGAACACCACTGGGTTTTATTGCAAATACGCCAAGGTGTCTATCTACAGCGCTGACGTTACCAAATGTAAAAAGCACCAGCCCCAATTTTGGCAATTGCATATTTGCATCGTAAGCTTCTTGTTGTATGTGGTCGTACTTCATAGTGAATGGTGAATAACTGTCTTTTTATTCAGGTGCAACAGCAATCGGCAACACTCTCAATTCACAAAGTTTGTTTTTCTATATAATCTCCAATTACCCTGTATTTTTCAAATCGTTTTGCATATATATCCACATTCGCTTTATTGGGATAGTACTCTGCATCGAAACCCTGTCCCATTGCAGCCATCGCATCCTCTACTTTAGCATACACACCCGCTGCTGTTGCCGCAAACATGGCTGCACCCATTGCACAGGTTTGATCTGATTTATGGATTCTTATCGGCATTGCCATCACATCGGCCATCATCTGCATGATGTATGGAGATTTTTTTGCTACACCTCCCAATCCAATCAAACCTTTAACCGGAATGCCTTCATCATTAAACCTGTTAACAATTGCTTTTGCACCAAAGCATGTTGATTCTGCCAATGCTTTGAAAATACGTGGCGCATCTGTTCCTAAGTTCAACCCGCTCAATGACGCCTTCAATAACTGGTTCGCATCCGGTGTACGCCGGCCATTGAGCCAATCCACTGCTATTTCATCTTTTTCAGTAACCGGTAATTTTGAAGCCGCTGCGGAAAGTTCTGAAATAATTTTTCCTGTTACTTCCTTTTGCAAAGCATCTGCTGTTGATTTATCAATCAATGATGATTGTGATAAAAACCCCAATGGCCAGGAAAGAATATTCCTGAACCAGGCATAGGTATCACCAAATGCACTCTGTCCGGCTTCCATTCCTATCATGCCGGGAATAATAGAACCGGGCACCTGTCCGCAAATTCCTTTTACCAATACATCTTTTACTTCGCTTGCCGGAGCTACAAGCATATCACAGGTAGAAGTACCCATCACTTTACTTAAATGATACGGTTCAATCTGTCCTCCAACAGCTCCCATATGTGCATCAAATGCACCCACACCAACAATTACATTTGTTGACAAACCCAACCGGTGTGCCCATTCAGCAGAAAGAGTTCCTGCAGGTTTATCAGCGGTATATGTTTTGGTAAATAATTTTTTTGTAAATCCTTTTAGCAGCGGATCAAGAGAAGCAAAAAAATCATCAGGAGGAAAACCACCAAACTCTTCTGCCCACAATGCCTTGTGCCCTGCAGAACATACACCTCTTTTCATGTCATGCACATCCTTGCCACCTGTTAATACGAAAGGAATCCAATCACAATGTTCGACCCAGGAATAACAGGCCTTTCTTACTTTTTCATCGGCACGCAGTATGTAAAGCAATTTTGCCCAAAACCATTCAGAAGAATAAATACCACCTACAAACTGAAGATAATTAGTATCAAATTTCGCAGCATGGGTATTAATCTGTGCTGCTTCTTTTGTAGCACAATGGTCTTTCCACAACACAAACATTGCGTTTGGATTTTCTGTAAATTCCGGAAGCAATGAAAGAGGAGTGCCGCTTTTATCCACTGCTACCGGAGTAGAACCCGTAGTATCAACCGCAATTCCCTTGATATTTGAAGCAACAGACTGACCCGCCTTTTTCAGGCAGTCTTTAATTGTAACTTCCAGCCCTTCTGTATAATCCAAAGGATGCTGGCGAAACTGGTTGTTGCCAGGCTCACAGTACAATCCATCTTTCCAGCGGG
>JAEUVI010000565.1 GCA_016787105.1 Chitinophagaceae bacterium
TAACGGAAATCACCTTGTTTTCCATTATAACCCAAAGTAAATTCCCAGCCATGATTTTCAAGTTGTGCATAGTTAACAGGAGGTAATATATTGCTTATACCAGCACTTTGCGGAATAGCGCCTTCCTGACGGAGCAATGCTTTATCTCTTTTGTTTTTAAAATAATCAAACTCAAAATTGATTTTGTTGTGAAATGCAGTTCCGTCTATTCCTACGTTGATACTGTTCTGTACCTCCCATGTAAAGTTCGGATTAGGTAACACTATTTCATACAAACCTCTTGTAACAGTTTGATCAATTATATAGCTACTGAATCCATAATTGGCCAGGTACTGAAACTCTGCGAGATTTCCACCGATGTATGGTTCAGCACCCACCTGGCCCCAGGAACCTCTCAATTTTAAGCTGTTTATAAATGTTATACCTTTAAAAAATTCTTCTTCAGATACTCTCCAGCCAGCCATTACCCCAGGAAAAAATCCAAAACGTTTGCTTACAGGGAAAATGTAAGATCCATCATACCGCCAAACAAATTCTGCAATGTATTTTTCTCTGAAGTTGTAACCAGCACGACCAAAATAGCTCAGCCTTGCCCTGTTGTATTCTCCACCACCATTGTTCTTCTCTTTATCACCGCCAGCAAACATCTGGTCTACCGCTGTTGAAATAAAATAACGCCTGTAGGCATTAAAATACTGATCATTCAATGTCTCTCTTTGTACACCCGCCATTAAAGCGATTGTATGATTTCCAAATGTTTTATCATAGTTAACCATACCGGTAAGGTTAATATTCAAACTGTTTTCAGTATTTTGATTTAACCTTGGATCAGTAAAAGTAGAGCGCAACTCTTTTGTCAGTTTTGGCGTAGTGCCGTCAGCTTCATAGGTTACTTTATCCCACGAATACAAATACCAGGGTGTTGCCCATCTTTTTCCATTGTAAATGTATTTATCCAGAGCTGCAGAGCCAGTTACTTTCAAACCTTGTACCCATGGAATAAGAATTTCCAGTTTGCCATTGGTTTGAATGTAATCTCTTTTGTCTTTATCATAACCTGTAGCGTTAGTGGTAATCACAACCGGGTTTTGTCCATTTTCAATATCACGGCCTGGTAAACCATTAGGCCAGATAGCCTGTTCGTTCGGACGTCCCCTCATCAGCATCCGGAAGATTGCACCGGCACCTTCTGTAGGGAAAAAGCGGTATTCTTCACGACCAACTATACCAATAGAAGTGCTGATGTATTTATTGATTTTAGCATCCAGATTAATACGCAAATCATATTGCTTATATCCTGTTGCAGAATTTTTATAGTACCCGTCCTGGTTCTGGTAACCCAATGATGCCATATACTTCACAGCCTCCGTACCACCGGTTATCTGTACGTTATGACGCTGCTGAGGCGACCAGTTTTTCAATACAGCATCAAACCAATTAGTATTTGGGTGGCCCCATGGATCAGAACCATCTGCATACTTAGCCATATCATCAGGAGAAAAGCCTGTAGGCGATCCGATTGTATTACTTGTACCGGCAACAGTGTAGGTGCCTGTAGTTTTTAATGCCTGTAATGCAGCAGCCCATTCTCCCGGGGGAACAGCTCCGTCAAAAACAGCAAGTTCATTTCTTACATTTCCATACTGTATTACATCCATCATTTTTGGAGTTACAGTAGCCTGTGACCATCCCTGATTAAAATCGTAGGATAATTTTGGTTTACCGGTTTTACCACGCCGTGTTGTAATAAGTATTACACCATTCGCAGCACGTTGACCATATATCGCTGCAGATGCATCTTTCAATACAGAAATGCTTTCTACATCTGCAGGGTTCAAACGTTCCAAACCACCTGCTCTTTCTGGTACTCCATCTATTACTACCAGCGGAGCAGTATTGCCGAAGGCATTGGTACCACGTATACGGATAGAAGAACCGTCATAACCCGGCTCACCACTTCCATTAACCGCTGTTACACCTGCTAAACGGCCTACAAGTGTGTTAGACATGTTAAGTGCCGGTACTTTTTCCAAATCACTACCTTTTACCTGCGCTACCGCACCGGTAACTGTTACTTTCTTTTGCGTACCATAACCAACTACTACTACATCACTAAGGCTTTGTGCAAGCGCCTTTAATTGTAGATTGATTGTACTATTTGCGCCTACAGGCATTTCCTGATCAGTAAATCCGACTGAAGAAAACACCAGTGTAGCATTATCTGGCACAGTCAGAGAATAATCGCCTGTGACAGAAGTGACAACTCCATTGGTAGTCCCTTTCTGAAGTACGCTGGCCCCCACCACAGGATTTCCCTGCTCGTCCGTTACTTTTCCCCTTACCGTTTTATTCTGGGCAAAAGCACCCAGCGTGAAAATCAAAATAATTGTCGTTGCAAGACTTTGTTTTATCCATCTTACAACACAGTTGGGTTTGTTCATAATAAGTTAAATTAAGCAGTTAAGCAATTTTTAGTTTCAGCCAAATGTGTAAGTGCCTACACAATTTTTTTCAAAAAAAATTAACCGTCTTTGAAGAATAGTTCTTTCATAATGCGTGTGTTTTAAAGTTTACATAAAATGGTTTTCTTTTTCATTATCCACAACCAACGCTCTTTTCAAATCATTTTCCCGCAACGATGACTCACGGTAAAATGGCAGAGGATCCAGTACTATTTTTGATTGAGTAGTTATTATTGTATCGTCACCTCCAATAATCTGCAGCAGCATCTTAAATGCTTCACGACCCATTTGTACTGTCTGCTGATCTACTGATGAAAGCGTAGGAGTTATATGCTCATCAAAATCCTCATTTGCAAAACCTATTACTCCTATTTCTTCCGGTATACGCACATTTCTTTCTTTCAATCTTTTCATTAAACCCAATGCCGAGAAATCTTCAACACAAAAAACAGCATCAGGAGGAATCGGAAGATCAAGAAAATATTCAGCAGCTTTTTTCCCTCCTTCAATATATAAGTCGCCGGTATATACCAGTGACTCATCAAACTCAATATTATTATCCCGTAATGCAGCTTTATA
>JAEUVI010000589.1 GCA_016787105.1 Chitinophagaceae bacterium
CCTACCTGCAAATTTTTTATCCTGACAAATGCAGCATTTTCTAAGAACCGATCGGAAAATCCGGCATTATTATTATAAGTGCTGTTGGCGCGAGGCATGTCTGATGTTGGGTTAGAAGTTGTCCAACGGTTTAATACATTAACGCTTTGATTGTCGGCGCTGTTCATGCTTTCAAGGCCTGCACGCGTACCATTATACACTGTGTACTTACCTACTCCCTGGATAACTAAGGATAAATCAAATGATTTATAATTAGCGCCAAGGTTAGCTCCGTAATAAAATTTTGGGATAGGGCTACCAATATTACCCCTGTCAGCATCGGTCAGTTCTTTGTCTCCGTTCACATCTACAAATTTGATATCACCCGCCTTAGCACCTGCATATCCGGGTGTAGTTGGAACTTCAGCATCACTTTTATAAATGCCGTTTGTTTTATACCCGTAGAAATAACCTAATGGGTTACCTAAAGAAATACGCTTTTCATTTAATTGTATATAGTCAATTCCATCGGGCAATTTTGTAAACTCATTTTTTACATATGTAAAATTGCCGCCGATATTATAAGAGATGTCTCCTATTGTATTCCTGTAATTGGCTGTAAACTCAATTCCTTTGTTGGTTAAAGTACCTGAGTTTAAATCAGCAAACTGGAAAAAGCCAGTGGTCAATGCTACGGGAACACTCATCAGTAAATCTTTCGTAGTCCTGCTAAAATAATCTATAGAACCAGTCAGCTTATAGTTAAGCATCGAAAAGTCAACGCCGATATTAGTTTGAATAGCTGTTTCCCATTTTAAATCAGGATTAGCGAATATCACAGGTGCATAGCCAGTAGCAATGGATTGACTTCCCTTACCTACTACGTATTTAACAAAACTGCTGAGCGCAGGCAGGTATGAAAAATTGGTACCAGTAAACTGGTTGCCTGATTCACCCCAACCAACTCTAAGCTTCAGATCGTTGAATAATTTAGAATCTTTTAAAAATCCTTCTTCGCTAAGCCTCCAGCCTAAAGCAAATGAAGGAAAAGTGCCGGTATTATTTTCTTTAGCAAACCTTGATGATTTATCCTGCCTGATGGTAGCAGTTATCAGGTATTTCTCATCATATGAATAAAACAAACGGGCAATTACACCTTTTATATTCCAGTTATCGGCAGTCTCAGATGTTCCAAACGAGTTTGAGCCGCCTGCTATACCTAATGGCGGATTAAAGAGCCCATTTCCCTGCACCCTTAACCTGCGTATAAGATAACTGGTTTGCTCGTACCCAACCAAAGCAGTTACTTTACTTTTGCCAAAGGATTTATCATAATTGAGTGTATGCCCCAACGTGAGCATTGCTTCTTTCGGTTGTTCATTTACCAGGATGGCGAGCCTGGGATTGATACCATCAAAAGCTACAGGCGCCTGGTAAAATAAGCCAGTTGTTTCGCTGTAATCAATACCTAAACTAGCCCTGTATTTTAACCATTTTACAGGTTCGATTTCTCCATATACACTACCCAGTATTTTATTCCACCTCATTTTCGTATAACCTGCCTTGGGATCATTTTGCCAGAGAAAATTCGTTGCAGGAGCACCGCCTGTAGTAGAATTATTGGCAGGATTATATTCTCCTGTTGAAGTATATGGTTGAAAGAAAGGGGCGTTTCTTGTAGCACCGGCGCCGGAATTAGCTGTTTCTTCTGATTGCGCTTGCCTTTCTGTTCTGCTTAGCAGAAATGATTCACCAAACTTAAGGTATTTACCAACTTTTGCGTCGGCGGTTGCCTTGCCCGAATAACGTGCAAAGTTTTGTGCCAATTGAACACCTTCCTGTTTAAAGTAACCAGCCCCAAAACTATAAGTGCTGTTCTGATTTCCACCGGATATAGTCAGGTTATGTGTAGTGGCAAAGCCTTTTTTAAATACCAGGTCCTGCCAATCAACTGTAGGCTGGCCAGCAAACTGAGAATAGTCATTACCAAATTCGTCTTTTTGAAATTTGATATACTCTTCTGTATTCAGCACATCTTTTAACTTACTCTTCTGAATAGCTTGTATACCTGCATAACCATCATAACTCAATGTAGCGACACCTGCTTTGCCCCGCTTGGTGGTTACCAGTATTACGCCATTATTGGCGCGGGCACCGTAGATAGCTGTTGCTGAGGCGTCTTTTAA
>JAEUVI010000010.1 GCA_016787105.1 Chitinophagaceae bacterium
TTACCTCTTCTATCACTGGCGGATTTATAGCTCCAACTTCCGGTTTTTCTAAAATCATTTTCGGCTGATTCGTTTTATAGGTTGAATCAGTAATTTTTGCTGTTTCATTCTCTGGTTCTTCCTTTACACGTGTTGGTGAAGCTGTATTAGAAGCGCTGATAACTTTAGTAGCCTGTTCAACCGCGGTAGACTTTACCTGAGCTGTTTTAAAAGCATTTGAATCAATTGTACTTTCTGCTTTTGCAACAGCTACTGCTTCTGGCTTTTTTTCCACTACGGGCAATACTATTTTTTGCTTCAGGGTAGAATCATCCGCAGCTTTTGATAAAAGTTCAGTAAAAGCGTTCACTTGTGTATCGGTCGTAGCTGTTTCTTTTTTTGTATCAGTTATTGCCATTTGCACTGCAGATGTTTGCAGGTCATAAAGTCCCCATCCTTTCTCACCGAAATTTTTAATAAGGTATCCATAATCCTTTTTATTTACTGTGCAGGCAAACTTATATTCTCCGCCACCATTAAATCCAACCGAAAACAAATATGTACTATCCCTTAAGCGGGGTAGTACGAGATAACCGGAGGCAGAAGAACTGAAAAGTTTTTCATCCATTTTTACAAAAAAAGGCTGCTGAGGATCTGTTTGCAGGTAAATAAAATATACCCTTTGCGACGAAGCTGTAAAAAAGGACAGGAAGAAAAATAGAGTTACGAATAATCTGTTCATTTTGCCTGGGTTAGTTGTTGTGTCAAATTTAAATGAAATAATGCTACAATATTCTGTTAAACGACAGCCCGCTCATACAAATTGTTTCGGCAGATACAACCGTATCCCTAATTTTGCTGCTCTTGAAAAATGAGTACAAAATATCACCCAAAAAACATTCTTTGCTCTTCTTTTAAAACGGTTATTTTTTGGATACCCCTACAAAGACATTAATAAATAAAAAAAGAAAAATGAAAAAACTGTGTGTTTACTTGACCGCCGTTTTCTTTACCCTGCAGGTGTCTGCGCAGCATGAAGAAATGCCTGGCGATACATCCTGGGAAAAAGAATACCGTGCAGCTGCTACCCGCATCAACGATCTTGTGCATACCAAACTAGATGCGAAATTCGATTTTTCGAAATCATATATGTATGGTAAAGTATGGATAACATTAAAACCACACTTCTACCCTACAGACTCTCTTACACTCGACGCAAAAGGAATGGAGATAAAAAAAGTAGCCCTCGTAAAAGGCAATTCCACAAAAGATTTAAAATACAATTACGATGGCTGGCTTTTGCATATCGATCTCGACAAAACATACAAAGGCGGAGAACAATACACAATCTATATAGATTATACTGCCAAACCTGATGAAGTAAAAGTAAAAGGAAGCGCCGCCATCAATGATGCAAAAGGATTGTACTTTATTAATCCACGTGGTGAAGAAAAAGATAAACCTACACAGATATGGACCCAGGGTGAAACAGAAGGAACATCGGTGTGGTGCCCAACAATTGATAAGCCTAATCAAAAGACAACAGAAGAAATTTCGATGACTGTACCGGCAAAATTTGTTACTCTATCTAATGGAAAACTGGTTAGTCAGAAAAAAAATGCAGACGGCACACGTACCGATTCATGGAAAATGGATTTGCCACATGCCCCTTATTTATTTTTTATGGGTACTGGAGATTTTGCTGTTATCAAAGACAGCTATAAGGGCAAAGAAGTAAACTATTATGTAGACAAAGAGTACGCATCCGTAGCCAAAAAAATATTTGGATACACACCGGAAATGATGGGCTTTTTCTCCAAAATTCTTGGCGTAGAATATCCGTGGGTGAAATATTCCCAAATGGTAGCCCATGATTATGTAAGCGGTGCAATGGAAAACACAACGGCTACCCTGCACCAGGAAAGCGCTCAACAGGATGCACGTGAACTAACAGATAAAAACGGCTGGGAAAACACTATAGCGCATGAATTGTTTCACCAATGGTTTGGCGACCTTGTAACAACTGAAAGCTGGAGCAACCTTACATTAAATGAATCATTTGCCAACTATAGTGAAACTATCTGGTCGGAATATAAATATGGTAAAGATGCGGCGGCGGCGGAAAACCTGACTGATATGCGGGGCTACCTGCAAAGTAATAGTGCAAAAAAGGATTTGGTACGTTATTACTACGCAAACAGAGAAGACATGTTTGATGCGGTAAGTTATAATAAAGGTGGCCGTATCCTCCATATGCTCCGCACCTATGTTGGCGACAGTGCTTTTTTCAAAGCACTCAATTTATATCTAACCACCAATAAATTTAAATCCGCGGAGGCTGCGCAACTTCGCCTTGCGTTTGAAGAAGTAACCGGCCGTGATCTTCACTGGTTCTGGAATCAATGGCACTATGGCAATGGCCATCCACAACTAAATATTGACTATAGCTATGATAATGCAACAAAAAAATGCATGGTAGTAGTAAAACAAACCCAGGCAGATGGCAACATTTTCAAACTGCCGGTAGCGATAGATGTGTATGAAGGAGCAAACAAAAAAAGATATAATGTTTGGGTGGAAAATAAGGTAGATACTTTTACTTTTTCCGCCAATACAAAACCGGATCTTGTAAACTTTGACGGGGACAAAACTCTTCTTTGTATCAAAAAAGAAAATAAAACACTCGACGAATACATTCACCAATACAAATATGCCGGCAACTATATGGATCGCCGTGAAGCAATAGAGTTTGCAGCAAAAAACCAGAAGGATGCTAAAGCTATTGCCTTATTGAAAACCGCCCTGAAAGACAAATTTTACGAATTACGCAGCCTCGTAATTAACAACCTGGATATAGAGAATGAAACAGTAAAGGCAGAGATGGAATCAACCCTGGTTGAAATCGCAAAGAACGACCCTTCCCGCCTTACTAAAGCCGATGCAATAAGCGCATTGGCTATTTACAACGACCCGAAGTATATGCCAATCTTTAAAGCAGCAATAAATGATTCTTCATATACAGTGGCCGGTAATGCATTGCAGGTTTTATCTATAATGGATAGCACGGCAGCATTGGCTGAAGCAAAACGCATGATGAAAGAACCTGCTAAGGGAAATTTGCTTGGCGCCATCACAGGCATTCTTGCTACTGCCGGAGATGAATCAGGCGCGGAACTCATACTGGGAAGTTTTGAAAAAATGCCCGTATCACAGTCGAAGTTGGACATGGTAGGTACATTGGTTTCATTTATATCTAATTCAAAAAACAATGAAACTGTTAAGCGTGGCGTGAGTGATATTGCGGAACTGCGTGACGCAATACCCGAACCTTATAAAACACAGATAGCGCCGATATTGAATAAGCAGGTATTAAAACCATTGGCACAAAAGAAAATCATAGATGGATTGAAAGAGCAGGCTGATTTTATTTTAACCAAATTGCCAGAAGAAGACAAAAAGGGATTTTAATCATCACATATGACAGATAAATAAAAAGCCTGCTCAAAAGAAGCAGGCTTTTTATTTATATTATCAGAAAACTTTCATCTTTTGTCCAATTTCTTATTTGCCGTTTGTTGCAGGTATATAAATCATACTTTTAATAACCGGTCGTTTTACAAATAGTACTACGGCCAGCAAAAACGTAAAAAATGGAAGAGTACATTTTAATTTTTCGTCATGAGGACGGAAAAAAAATCGCATCACCAGAACAAATGGAAATATGGATGAAGCAAACGATGGATTGGATTGGTGGCATCGCAGCACAGAATAAATTTATCAGTGGAAACGGTTTATACTTCGATGACGCGAAAGTAGTGGGCCATAATAAAGTAGTAACGAATGGCCCTTTTGGAGAAATCAAAGAAACCATCGCGGGGTTTATTATGGTAAGGGCAGCGTCGGCCGATGAAGCTGCCGAATTTGCAAAAGGCAGCCCGATACTGCAGGGAGCCGGGAATACCATCGAAGTAAGAAAGATTGCTAAAAATGATGGCGTTCATTAAATAACTGTGATTTTTACGACTTCAGGGATTAAAGGGAAATCCTGAAGAGGGTAGTTTATTGCTAAAAAGTATAAACATTGAGTCCGGAAGATTCCGGTGACATAAACATGAATTTATCAACAGTCCTTGTAACAATTATAATTTTACAGGGACTTTTTATTTATGACCCCCCGGGATTTAATACCACATTTGTTCAGAACAGAGTACAGGAAAATTGTATCTGTGCTTTGCAAGCATTTTGGGTTTGACCATATGGAAATTGCTGAAGATATTGCTAGCGATACATTTCTCACCGCCGCCCAAACATGGCCGCTTAATGGTATACCTGAAAATCCTGTAGCGTGGTTGTATCATGTAGCAAAAAACAAATCGAAAAACCTGGTTCAGCGGAATAAAATTTTTCAAAATAAGATTTCACCCGAATTAAAAAAGAATAATCATTCAGAACCAATTGAAGAAATAGACTTGTCTGTGCAGAATATTCATGACAGCCAGTTACAGATGATGTTTGCCCTGAGCCATCCATCTATTGCGCCAGAGGCACAAATTGGATTATCACTTCGTATACTTTGCGGGTTTGGTATTGAAGAAATAGCAGATGCCTTTCTTAGTAATAAGGAAACAATCAATAAGCGCTTGTTTCGCGCAAAAGAAAAACTAAGAACAGAAAGAATAAAAATTGAAATGCCCTCTCCCGCAGTGTTTGAAGAACGACTGGAAAGTGTATTAAGAACAATTTATCTCTTGTTCAACGAAGGATACTATTCAGAAAGCAATGATATTAAAATACGCAAGGGACTCTCAGCTGAGGCTATCCGGCTTTGTACAATGCTGACGGAGAATGAGCGTACTAATAAGCCACAGGTGAATGCGCTGCTCGCACTCATGTGTTTTCATGCTTCACGCTTTGATGCACGCACAGATAGTAACGGCGAGTTAATATTATACAAAGACCAGGATGTAAGCAGATGGAATGAAGATCTCATAAGCAAAGGCGGCTATTACCTTAATGTTTCTGCCAAAGGAAATAAACTCTCCAGGTATCATCTTGAAGGGGCCATTGCTTATTGGCATACCCAAAAAGCAGATACAAAAGAAAAATGGGAAAACATTTTACAATTGTACAATAAGCTGCTCCAGGTAGAATACTCGCCTGTGGCCGCGCTCAACCGCACTTATGCATTGT
>JAEUVI010000044.1 GCA_016787105.1 Chitinophagaceae bacterium
GAAAGTACCATTATTCGGATTGTTATATAAAACCGGTAGTGTGCTGGTAGATCGCAAAAGTGAAAAAAGCAGGAAAGAAAGTTTTACAAAGATGAAAGAAGTGCTGAATATGGGGCTGCATATGTGTATCTATCATGAAGGCACACGCAATAAAACCAATGAACCATTAAAATCATTTCACGACGGAGCATTCAAACTTTCGGTTGAATCTGGTAAAGCTATTCTACCTGCAGTTATCTTTCATACAAAGAAAATCCTTCCTGCTGGCAAACCATTTTACCTGTGGCCGCGAAGTATGGAAATACATTTCCTGCCGGCTATACCGCGAAAAGCAGGCGACACTTACCTTGAATTGAAAAACGAAGTATTTGAAATAATGAAAAACCATATTACCACCGGCTATTGAGGAGTATAGAATGAACGATTGCGGTTGATGCGCAGATCCTGCAATACACCCGCTTTCGGACTAATGGTAATACTGAATGACCGATATAAACCGTAAGGAACTACATTCACTGACATCTGCCAGCAATGCAAATCCCTTGAGATACTCATCGTAAGTGTTTGCAGTTTTAATGTTTTGAAGTCGTAATAACCACTCGATGATAATTTCCATTTAGGGGTAAGGTTGAACCCTCCATTAAAATTCAGGTTGGAACTAATCTCCGTATTATAGCCGCTGTAATCAGGTTTTAGTCGCCGGTTAAAATTCAGGGAAAAGCCAAGACTCAGGTTCCAGTCTACATTGAAATCAACAAATTCAGCAGGGTTTCTCCGCATATAGTCTAACAACTGTTGTTGCTCCGCAGCAAGTGTCGGATCGTTCAGTTGCTGTTCCATCTGTTTTTTCTTTTCCTGGTCCTTTTTTTCATCTTTTGGCTTGCTCTGGAAATTAGTAGACATTGATATGCTTCCATAATTGATCTTGCCAACACTAAACTTACCATCCTGCCACACATATTTATTTATTCGTTGCCCAAATGAATCTGTCTTATATGGATCGAGCGAGGTGCTGGCGGTAATGTTTATCTTTTCAAAAAGAGTGCTGCGGAAATAAATACTTATAGGTGCAAGCTTTAATGAATCAGCAAAAAAGTTGTAACTGGTAGAAAAACCAAAACCATCTATCAACCGTACTTTTTTCGTTGGGTTCTCACCGGTAGTATCTTTCGTCCTCACTTTCATTTCCAGGTTATTGTCCAATTGAAAATTCATACCTCCAAATCTTCCTTCGCCATAATAGCCATATAAGCTTCTTTCATATTCAGAAAACCGTTGTGGTTTCCTGGTTGAGTTTGTATCAACTTGCGTGGAATAAAAATGCCCTTTTGATAAATCAGGCCTGTAACTAAGCCCTACAGAGGGGCGCATCACATGGCGTATGGCTACTACTTTCGATTTTTTGAATCCATAAGTACCAAATACCGCACTGCTGAGGCTTATACCAAAGCTTGCCTGCTGATCGGTATAAAGTCCTTTTGTAATAGCCGTGTCAACTCTTTTTGAGCCAGGATTCCATACCCTGCGCATTTTTTCTGAAACAATTATCTGGCTGAATGAAACGCTTGGCGCCACTACTACTGCTCCGCCGAGTATTGGTGGCAGCGATAATGTTATCGGGATATTTTGCTGCCCTCCCCATCTCAATGTATCCAGCAAATGCTCTCCAAACGATTTACCATACTTTTCCTGGGAATTTACAGTGTCAATAAAAGAAACCTGGTTCCTGAAGTTTCCATTATAGGCAATCCCCAGCTTCTGGTACCATTTCTGTTCACCAACGAATTCCTTTTTTTGAAAAGGATAAATAGTATTGACTGTAAATCCAAGGTTTGGTAAACTCAGGTTAATAATATGCTGGGAATTGTTCTGGCTATGGTTGGCACTCAATGTCAGGTTATATGGTTTATTCAACCATGTTTTTGAATAGGTAATAGATGAATTCGTGGTATTGGTAAAATTAAGTGCCGGGTTTGTGGCAGCATAACGGTTATACTTCGTTGAGCCGGCATTGATATTTGCAGAAAATGTCTGCCCCGGCCTTGCTTTATTATCCACCTGGTGGCTCAATGTTATATTGTATTGCCTTGATTTCTGGAAATCAGGATCTCCTTTAAAATTCTGCCTGGTATTTTGTATTGACAAACGGGCACTTCCACTATAACGGTACCGTACACGATAAGTAGGATTTATATTCGCCACCCAACCTCCATACGAATAAATGTTGCCATCTACTTTCATATCCCAATATTCGTTGAGCACTTTGTAGTAACCAAGTCCTTCCAATCCCAAACCGAAATAATCATTCGTAGTAAACTGTGGGGGCAACAATCCTGAATGACGGCCCTGGCTCAATGGATAAAAACCAAATGGCAGGTATACCGGGATAGGTACTCCCTCAAACTCCGGGTGCGCCGGGCCAGATACTGCCAGTTTCTGGCTGATAACTTTCAATTTATTGGCACGAAATCCAAAATGCGGCTCATCCAAATTGCAGGTTGTAAATATTCCTTTTTTGATGAAAATGGTATTATCGTTGTATTTCTTTACGTCTTCCCCTTTTACAAACAACTCACCCTGCTGTGTATAGGTATTCTTGGTTAATCCTTTTTTTGTTTTGAAATTAAATTTGATGCTATCGCTCTGAAACTCCTGCTCACCATCTTTGAAATGTGCCCTTTCCACTATTTCACCCAGGCTATCTTTTGAACCAATAGCAGTTACAATCTGCGTAGTCTGGTTCATTTCCACCATCGGCGCCGTCAGTGATATTTCTTTATAATCCGTTTTCGTTTTACCATACATGATGATCTTCTCGTCCTTTATTAAAACGACGGCCGAATCTTCAGCCTCATAAAAAACAGGGGCATCTAGTGTATCGGCAGATAAGCGAAGAGAAAATGTATCCGTTTTTACCAATACAGAATCCGGAAGAGGTATTGTA
>JAEUVI010000080.1 GCA_016787105.1 Chitinophagaceae bacterium
TCTACTGCTATAATAACCTGCTTGCGTATTTCACGTTCAAATACATCATCACTACCGGCAACAAAACCACCGGTATCGATAACATTAAATAATTTACCGTTCCATTCAGAAACACCATATTGCCTGTCGCGTGTCACACCACTCACGTCATCTACTATCGCCTTGCGCTGTTCCAGCAAACGATTGAAGAAGGTACTTTTACCAACATTCGGGCGACCAACTATTGCTACTGTAAAACTCATACTATCTGTTTAATAACCATATTCCTTTAACTGCAGTTCATTCTCTCTCCACTTCGGTTTCACTTTTACAAACAATTCCAGGAACACTTTGCGTTGTAAAAACTGTTCAATTTCTTCCCTTGCCATTGTTCCCAGCTTTTTTATCATACTTCCTTTTTCCCCAAGAATAATACTCTTTTGCGTCTCCCGGTTTACTACAATATCGGCTCTTATCTTAGTCAATGTTGTTTTCTCCTGGAACTCTTGTACGATTACCGCTGTATGGTAAGGAATCTCTTCATCAAATAATTCAAAAATTTTTTCCCGCACTATTTCGCCTGCAAAAAAACGGGTAGGCAAGTCCGTCATATCATCACTATCATAAAACGGTTCACCTTCCGGCAGGTATTTTAAAATCAATTCAAGCAGTTCAGGAATATTGTTGCCGGTTTTTGCCGACACTGCAATTACCTCTTTCGCATACCGTTGTTTTGAGAAAAACTCAATCGCAGCTTCTTTTATCTCTTTATTTACCTTGTCAGCTTTATTGCAAATAACAATAGCCGGAACCTTTAATCTCAGCGATCCAAATATCTCATTCACTTCATTCAGATCGTTTTTGCTTAAATCGTACAGTAACAAGGCAACATCCGCATCTTCCAACGCACTTTTTACTGACTGCATCATTTTTTCATGCAGTTTATATTTTGGTTCAATGATGCCGGGAGTATCTGAAAAAATAACCTGGTAATTATCAGTTGTCAAAAAACCCTTTATCCTGTTACGTGTAGTTTGCACTTTGGATGAAACAATAGCAAGCTTCTCTCCTATTATCGCATTCAGAAGAGTGCTTTTGCCTGCATTAGGCTTGCCAAAAATGTTTACAAATCCTGCTTTCATTGCTGCTCAAATGTACAAAATGAAAAAACCCCGACGTCCCGGGGTTTTTTACTGTTGCGAGGGGAAGGATCGAACTTCCGACCTTCGGGTTATGAGCCCGACGAGCTACCGCTGCTCTACCTCGCGATGTGGGCTGCAAAGGTAACCGGATATAAGTTACCAACCAAAGAAAATTAAAAAAGCCGCTTCATTACTGAAGCGGCCCATTGTTATAGCTATACTTAGTTTAAGATCTTTTTTTAATGCTGCTTGCCCCGGAGCTTTTGAGGTCACGGATAAGCCCGTTTCCTTTATAATTGATATCACTGGCCCCGCTAACGCTGGCGCTTAATTCTTTATTCACTGTAATTTTTACACCACTGGCGCCGCTTGCTTTTACATCGCAATAGTCTGTTATCAAATCATAGCCTTTAAAATCACAGGCACCACTCAGGCTTGCTTTTAACTGGGCTGCAGAACCATTTATTTCTATATCAGATGCTCCGTCCATATCGATATCCAGCACGTTCTCTATTTCTACCTTTCCTTTTAAATCACTCGCTCCTGAAAGATGAACAGCAAGATTCTCTGATTTTACCCCATTCACAAAATTGATATCACAGGCGCCTGAAGCTACTAATTTATCCAGTGTTTTAAAAGAAACATAGGCTTTCAACTTCTGGTTACCTTTCCATTTTTTCCAGAATTTGCTATCCCCATCAAATGAAATAATCAGCACCCCCGCATCTACCTCTACTTTGATATGCTGCTTCGCTTCATCATCAGACGCACTTACAGCTACGGCTTCTTCGCTGCTTTGGGAAAGATAAACATCAAACGCATGAGACACCCTTATTGCATGGAAATTTTTCGCTTCCCTTATTTCTGCATTCGGATCATTGATCTGCTGCGCAAAAGATGCAACACTCAATAATGATACTGCCAGGATAAAAAACAATTTCTTCATATTAGCCGGTGTAATTTGTAATTAATTATTTTGACGCCCTTTTTATATCTGATGAGCCGCTTGATTTTATTTCACGTATCAAACCTGCTCCTTTATAACGGATATCACTTCCCCCACTTGCGTCAGCAGTCATTTCTTTATTAACTGTGATGTATACATCACTGCCACCACTCGCTTCTATATCACAAATATCAGTAGATAAACCATAGCCTTTAAAATCACTGCCGCCACTGGCCCCTACTTTAAGTGTTGTAGCTGTGCCTGAAATATCTACATCACTACCTCCGCTTGCTTCAATTTTCAATTCCTTTACTTCCACTTTTCCATGAAAATCAGAACCACCTGAAACTTCCATACCTAATTTATTAACACGGATAGTTCCATCAACCCACACATCAGATCCACCAGAACCACTCAACCAATCCAGTTCTTTAAATGAAACATATGCTTTCATTTTTTTTGTCCCTGTTTCCAAATGGAACCCGTTTTTATAATCATACCATATCTTGAGAATACCGTTCTTTACTTCTGTCCTGATACGATCGCGATGTTTTACTTCCGATGCACTTACCGCTACTGCCTCATCGCCCTGGCTGATATATAAATCAATGCCGCCGCCAACTTCTACACCATGAAAACTGCCAACGTTTCTTTTTTCGGCATTCCCGTCATTAATTATTTTCTGGGCGAAAATTGATCCGAAAGCTGCAACTATTAATAAAAAGGATAAAATTACTTTTTTCATGAGTTGGTTTTAATATGGTACGAAAACCATAGTATAAAAGTTACAGTGCTACGAAGAATTTTTATCCCTTAACTTTGCAACGGCTATAATTTCCTGTGAGAGATTAGTAGCCAATGTTCCCGGGGTGTTTGACCAAAAACTTTTAAATAAAAGCTTGAAAGTCAGACTGAGATTATACCCGTAGAACCTGATCAGGGTAATGCCTGCGCAGGGAAGGCGACTTTCTCCTTCATTCCTGTTTCCCGCATTCCCTCTCATTTTTAACCTTAAAAAAATTAAAAAAATGAAGAGGATTTTGCTTTCATCTATTGCTTTGCTGGCACTTGTAAAACTATTTGGCCAGCAGCAACAACCGGCAAATCAAAAAGACAGTTTCCAGCTACTCGAACCGGTAGAAGTAACCGCAACAAGGGCCAGCGAAAAAGCACCTTTTACAAAAACCAATCTATCTAAAACGGAAATTCAGAAAATGAATATGGGCCAGGATTTGCCGTTTATTCTCAACCAGGTCCCTTCGGTAATTGTAAACTCCGATGCCGGTAATGGTGTTGGCTATACCGGTATCCGCATACGTGGCACTGATGCAACACGAATAAATGTAACACTGAATGGCATTCCCTACAATGATGCGGAAAGCCAGGGAACTTTCTTTGTGGATCTTCCTGATTTTGCTTCTTCTGTTAATAGTATACAAATTCAAAGGGGTGTCGGTACATCTTCCAATGGTTCCGGCGCTTTTGGTGCCACCATTAATATCAGCAGCAATGAAGTGAATAAAGACCCGTATGCGGAAATCAATAACAACTATGGATCATTTAATACCTGGAAGAATACAGTAAAAGCCGGTTCCGGTTTAATCAACGATCATTTTACTACTGATATACGATTATCCAATGTAACCAGTGATGGCTATATTGATCGGGCGAAAACGGATTTAAAGTCATTGTATTTCTCCACTGCTTATCTCGCTGATAAAACCTCATTACGATTTAATTTTTTTACAGGCAAAGAAAAAACATACCAGGCATGGAATGGTGTAGCTGAATCCATGCTGGCTACAAACCGCCGTTATAATTCTTCAGGTACAGAAAAACCCGGTGAACCCTACGACAACGAAACAGACAATTATACACAATCGCATTATCAATTATTCTTCACGCGGAATTTTTCAAAAAATTTTTCGTTCAATACTGCGCTGTTCCTGACAAGAGGGAAAGGATACTACGAACAATACAAGGGAGAAGAAGACTATGCTGACTATTACCAGCCTTACCCGGTATACAATGGCGACACAGTTTTCACTACAGATCTTGTTCGCCAGCTTTGGTTAGACAATTACTACTATGGAAACGTTTTTTCATTTCAATATAAAACAAACAAATCCAGTTTTATACTCGGCGGTGGGTGGCACAGGTATGATGGCAATCACTACGGAGATATCGTGTGGGCACAAAATGGATTAAATGCTCCGAAAGAAAGATGGTATGACCTGGATGCAAGAAAAAGA
>JAEUVI010000070.1 GCA_016787105.1 Chitinophagaceae bacterium
TTTTCAAAATGGATCTTATACGTGACAAAACCGGCGCTTTTTCCATACCCGGTCACGATTTTGTAAAAATAGAAACTGATACAAATACCTCGTCGATGAAACCAGGCTTTTATGAGTTGTTGTACAACGGAAAGCCCAAAGTACTTGTCAGAAGATCGAAAGTGCTTGTTGAAGAAATAAAAGACAGGGATCTTATCAGGCGATATGACTCAAGCAATGTTTACTATATTCTGAAAGAAGGCATTTATTACAATATCCGGAACAAGAATGCTGTATTGGATTTATTCAAAGACAAAAGAAGGGAAGTATCCGCCTACATCAGTAAAAACAGGTGGAAATTCCGCAAACAAAGGGAAACATTAATCACCGAAGCTACACGCTATTACGACCAACTGACAAACTGATTATGAAAAAATATTTTTTCGGGCCTCTTCTATCATTTGTACTTCTCTTTATTTCTCATGCAGTAAGTGCGCAGAATAGCCGACTCTATAACATGAGTTTTGAAAAAATGCCTTTTGAGCAATTTATACAAAACCTGGAACGGCAAACAGAATACCGCTTTTATTACAGCACAGCGGACATTGACAGTTTCGCAGTAACTATTGATGTAAAGGAAAAAACGCTGGAAGAAATCCTTACACAGGTACTCAATGAAAAAGGACTTCACTTCTCTATCGATCCTCGTAATAATATTTTCATTACAAAACAAACACCCATTCTTACAACACTACCGCCCGGTTTTTTTAATAATAAATTAAATGTACCCGACTCTGTGCGTATGGCTAACTTCCTGAAGGAACGTGAAGCAGTAAAAGATAAAAATCTCGCTTCGATTGAAAATAAATTATTTGAAATAGGCCCGAAGACAAATACCATTGGCACGGGTACCGCAACAATCGCAGGTTATATACGCGACGTTAAAACCGGTGAGCCGTTGGGTGGTGCAGCTCTCATGGTTGATAATTCAACAACCGGTGTATTAACGGACCAGTTTGGATACTATTCACTCACATTGCCCAAAGGAAGGCATACCATAAAAATCTCCAGCGTAGGTATGCGGGAAACAAAACGACAACTCGTACTTTACTCCGATGGAAAACTGAATGTAGAGATGGAAGATTTTATTCCAAGCCTCAGGGCTGTTATCGTTGTATCGGACAAAGTGTCGAACCTGAAAGGAACACAAATGGGAATGGAACGCCTGAGCATTAAAACCATCAAACAAATGCCTTCCGCATTTGGCGAAGCTGATATACTTCGCACCATTCTTACATTGCCCGGTGTAACATCCGTAGGTGAGGCTACTACCGGCTTCAATGTTCGCGGCGGATCAACCGATCAGAACCTTGTACTTTTCAATGATGCCACTATTTATAATCCCGCTCACCTCTTTGGTTTCTTTTCTGCATTCAATCCAGATCTGGTACAGGATATAGAATTGTATAAAAGCAATATTCCTGAAAAGTATGGCGGACGCCTCTCTTCTGTACTGGATGTAAATACTCGTACAGGTAATAAGAAAAAAATTGCAGGTATCGGTGGTATCAGCCCCCTTACAAGTAAACTAACAGTTGAAGGGCCGATAATAAAAGATAAAACAACATTCATTGCTGGCGGTCGTACTACTTACTCTGATTGGATTTTGAGAAATATAAAAAACAAGCAGTACAATAAAAGTAGCGCCGCTTTTTATGACCTGGACTTGCACATCACACATGAAGGCAATTCAAAAAACACGCTATACCTGAATGGATATACAAGTAATGACCGCTTTAAACTGAATAGCGACACCACATATAAATACAATAACAGGAACATAAACCTGAAATGGAAACATATTTTCAATAATAAATTTTATGGCGTATTCCTCGCTGGTTACGATTATTATCGCTTCCAGGTTACAAGCGAAGTAAACCCGGTCAATGCATACAAACTCGCTTTTGATGTAAGCCAGAAAAATTTCCGGGCTGACTTCAACCTTTCACCAAATACAAAACATACAATCGGTTTCGGATTAACTTCTATCCTTTATAAACTCAGCCCGGGATCATTTACGCCAGAAGGAAAACAATCCCTGGTAGTGCCGGATATTATACAAGGTGAACAAGGTCTGGAAAGTGCATTATACCTCGGAGATAAATATAATGTAACCCCGGACTTATCCATAAACGCAGGCATCCGATACTCCATGTTTAATTATCTCGGTGCAAAAACAGTTTATCAATATGCTCCGGGTTTACCAAGAGAAGACATTAATATAACAGATACGCTAAACTATTCATCAGGAAAGTTTATCAAAAACTATCACGGGCCAGAAGTACGTGTGGCAGTACGATACATCTTATCTGAAAAATCTTCAATAAAAGCTTCATTTAATACGCTGCGGCAGTATATCCATATGATTTCAAATACTACTGCCATTTCTCCTACAGATATCTGGAAGCTAAGCGACCCGAATATAAAACCGCAACTCGGAGAGCAATATTCACTCGGTTATTATCGCAACTTTAAATCAAACGCGATTGAAACCTCGCTCGAAGTGTATTATAAAAAGCTCCGCAATTTTATGGACTACAAAAGCGGTGCCCAACTTATCATGAACCACCGGTTGGAAACAGATGTAATTAACACCCGTGGTTATGCATATGGCGTAGAGCTGATGGTAAAGAAAAGAAGTGGTAAACTAAATGGTTGGGTAAGCTATGCGTATTCACGCACATTGCTGCAGGTAGATGATCCTACAGCAGGACAAACAATCAATGAAGGCAAATACTATCCTGCAAATTTCGACAAACCGCACGTAGCGAATATTATTACCAATTACCGGTTTTCTCATCGCTTCAGCATTTCATTCGATGCTACATACAGTACCGGCAGGCCGATTACATTGCCTGTAGCTATTTATTATTTGCTGGGCTCACAGCGTGTATTTTACTCAAACAGGAACGAATACCGCATACCGGATTACTTCCGTGCCGATTTTTCTATGAATATAGAAGGCAATCATAAGGTAAAGCAACTAACACATAATTCATGGAGCATTGGTATTTATAATATCACAGCACGAAAAAATGCCTACTCCGTTTATT
>JAEUVI010000083.1 GCA_016787105.1 Chitinophagaceae bacterium
CCTCCAATCTTATAGCAAACAATTTCGGTTTTCAGCGTGAGATCATGTTTGACTTAGGCACGGATGCAAGGAAAACGATGGAAGAACCACCATCTATCAAATTTTAGATTGCGGATTTAAGACTTGCGATGTCAGATGTACGATTTCCTGATAACAGTAGTTTAATCTCTACACTGCGTTGCGTACATCGTACATTGTACGTCAAACATTACTCATAATATGAAGTATATCGGAATAGACAGGCAGATTCGAAAAAACAATTTCAATTCAGTTTTGCTGCTTGTATCTTTTCCGTTACTGTTGCTTGCTGTTGTTTATTCCATTTTGTTTTTTGCGGGAGACCGAAATATTGATCAGGCGAATAGTTTTTTTCTTCCTGTAGCCCCGGTTGTACTCGCTGGCGTTGGCATCTGGTTTTTGATTGCATGGGCTGGTCATAGTGCGTTTATACGCTGGGCTACAGATTCAAAACCGCTTGAAAGAACGCAAAATAAGCGGGTGTACAATCTTGTTGAAAATCTATGCATACAGGAAGGGATGACGATGCCGAAAATCTATGTAATTGAAGATGATTCTCTGAATGCATTCGCTAGCGGTATTAATAAAAACAGTTTTTCGGTTTCATTGTCACGTGGAATTATCAATAAACTGAATGATGAAGAACTGGAAGGAGTCATCGCCCATGAGCTTTCACACATCAAAAACCGCGATGTTCGTTTGCTGATTATCTCCATAATTTTCGTTGGCATATTTTCTTTTCTTGCAGAAATGGCATTCCGCAGCATTCGTTTTACAGGAAGAAGATCAGATAAAGACAGTAAAGGAAGCGGCGCCATCATCCTTATCGCCATTGTTATTACAGCAGTCGCCTATCTCATTTCGTTGCTACTCCGTTTTGGTATCAGCCGCAAAAGAGAATATTTAGCAGATGCAGGTGCCGCGGAAATGACGAAGAAACCTTATGCACTCGCAAATGCCCTGAGAAAAATATCCGCAGATCCAGCCATTGAAGCAGTAGAAAGCCGCGATGTAGCCCAATTATTTATTGACAACCCTACCCCATCCGCACATAAGTCTGCATCATGGGATAATATGTTTGCTACGCATCCTGCTATTGAGAAGAGGATTGAGTTATTGGAACAATTTGTTTAATATGATTCTAAAATTAATTGTGTTTGTTGCACTGTTAATCACCAGTAAAATCACATTTACTCAAAATCTAAATGTTCACGACATTGATGTAATTGTCTCGCAAATTCAAAATTCATCAAATGTTTACGCCATAGACAGCGGAAAAATCAAACTGATTAATTCCAAAGACTCAGCTTTCTATTATGATATCTATCATTTTGATAGTACAACCCACGAACTTTTATCTGTCGACCACCAGCAAGATACCAGTGTTTATAGAGATTTAATATCTTTTTATTACCATAAAAACAAAGTGATTAAAGTTCTATACGGCCTTTATATTCTTGACGAAAACGGACAAGGCTTATTACAATCATATGAGCATTACTATAACCGCAACAAAACCATTCACACAGAACAACCATATAACCACAACTTCAAATATTTCAAGTTTTTGACAGCTAAAGAATTATACCAAATGGGGAATATATATTTGACAAAATATTATTTCAAATCAAAATAGAACCTTTTCTTTTTATACGCATCTACACAGACTAAAAATGTCACCCCTTCGGGGTTTCGATTTTTATCTACATCGCTTATTGTTATAATTATATCATTCCTTCGGGATTAACTAAGCCTGAAAGGTTGACATGATTATAGTAAAATGAGAATCAATGAACGGAAACCCAGAAAGGGTGATATTCTAAAAAGAGTTGCGACGGGTCATATTTACATTCTATCTTTTTCCCTCAATCATCGGCACAAACGAAAAATTATCAAACACCTGCTCTTTCAATGAACCATTCTCTTGCTTGGTGATTCGCATCATTCGCTGTACATCTCCTGTACCAACCGGGATTACCATCATGCCACCGGTCTTTAATTGATCGATTAATTTTTGAGGTACATCCGGGGCAGCAGCAGTGATGATGACTTTATCAAATGGCGCATAAGTAGGCAGGCCTTCATAACCATCGCCGTAAAAGAATTTGATATTGTGATATTTTTTCAGGTAGGCAAAATTCTTATTAGCATCAAATAATGGCTTTTGCCGCTCAATCGTATAAAGCGCAACGCCCAACTCCGCCAGTACACTTGCCTGGTAAGCGCTGCCGGTGCCTATTTCAAGCACTTTTTCAAAAGGCCTTACTTCCAGCAGTTGTGTCTGGTAAGCTACAGTATAGGGTTGTGAAATGGTTTGCCCTTCGCCGATGGGGAATGCACGGTCTTCATAAGCAGTTTTAGCAAAAGCGGAATCCAGGAAAAAATGACGGGGAATCGTATTGATGGCATTCAATACTTTTTCATCGGTAATCCCTTTTTGCCTGATCGTATCTACCAGTTGCTTTCGCAAACCTTTGTGTAAATATGAATCTTCCGTTGATCTCATAAGCGGTGCAAAATACGGTGATTAAAAAACATATTAGCTACGATTTTTTTAGTAATTTTTCCACTTGTTTGTATAACTTAATTGCCTGCTTATGATATTGATTGCACACGCAAAAATCTTTTCCTTTTTTATTACAAACGAAACAAACAACTTACCTTTCAACCTGTCCGCTTTTTTAGAAAATGTATTCAACAATTAGTAAACCAAAACATAAAGCTTCATGAAATCAGGCGCAAGAATCCAGTTAATGATAATGATGTTTCTCCAGTTTGTTGTATGGGGAGCATGGTATGGGCAATTATCCAAATATTTATTCGCAATCGGCTTTGATGGCGCACAGGTAGGAAATATTTATTCCACTTTTTCTATTGCGATGATTATTTCGCCATTCATAGCGGGTATGATTGCCGATCGTTTTTTTGCTGCGCAAAAAGTATTGGGCGTATTAAACATCGCCGGTGCGGTGTTATTATTTTTCCTCACACGCATTACAGACTACCCTACTTTTTATATTGTAATGCTTTTATACTGCCTCACTTTCGCCCCTACCATCGCATTAACAAGTTCTATCTCTATGCGGCAGATGAGTAACCCTGAAAAAGAATTTCCGGCTATACGTGTATTGGGAACCATTGCATGGATAGCAGTTACAAATCTTGTAGGCTATATGGGCTGGGGTGATAAGAACACGATCTTTTATGTTTCTATGATTACTGCTGCCGTGATGGGATTGTATTCTTTCACATTACCCAATACGCCGCCGGTTGCCAAAGGGCCGGTAAGTTTTGGCCATATTGTAGGGAAAGATGCTTTTGTATTATTCAAGGATCGATCCTTTGCCATTTTCTTTATTTCATCGGTTCTTATCTGTATTCCTTTGTCGTTTTACTATGCAATGGCGAATCCATCTATTACCGATGCTTACAAAGCTGCATATATAGCCGCACATCCGGGGCAAGCATTACCCGAAACATTTTATGTTGAAAACAAAATGTCGTTGGGACAGGCTTCAGAAGTTTTCTTCATGCTGCTATTACCTTTCGCCTATAAGCGTTTTGGTATAAAAAATATATTAATTATCGGTCTGCTCGCCTGGATTATCCGTTTTATTTTCTTTGGATACGGTAATGCGGGTTCGGCCGAATGGATGTTGTACGGTGGTATCATACTTCATGGGTTGTGTTATGATTTCTTCTTTGTAAGTGGAATGATTTATACAGATTTGAAAGCGGGAGAAAAAATAAAAGCACAGGCGCAGGGGTTGATCTCCCTTGCTACGTATGGATTGGGGATGTATATCGGATCGGTGATATCCGGCTATGTAGCTAAAATGTATACTTCCGAAGGCCCGGAGGCTGTTGTAAACTGGACAAAAGTATGGATGGTACCTGCAGGAATCGCTGTTGTGGTTTTATTACTTTTTGTTTTATTCTTTAAGGACAATACAAGAAATAAGACGGCTGGCGCTTAGGATTATTAAAACTATGTGTTCCTTTCCATGTGTCCGATCTCCTATGTGCTGCATTTTTTTCACAACATAGAGATTGATGACAAATGAACAGAACGTATAAGTGTGCGACGCAAC
>JAEUVI010000093.1 GCA_016787105.1 Chitinophagaceae bacterium
GATAAACCACTGGTTGATTTATGGAGAAGGATTTTTGGTGGCCGTGATTTTACAAACGAACAATTCATAAAAGATTACGGCAATTATAAGAAAGAACTGGAAGATGATTTGACTCAAAAAACGGTTCCACCGGTTGATGCACGCGGCGAATTATTGAAAGATGATGACTATGACATTACAAAAACAAAATACGGCAATCATAATTTAAGCACACACAGCGGTTATCATGGCACCAGCGTAAGCAGCATTATTGGCGCTGTGCGCAATAACAATTCAGGTATTGATGGCATTGCGGATAATGTAAAGATCATGATGATCCGTGGAATACTGGGAAAAGATGAATTTGATAAAGATGTCGCATTGTCTATACGATATGCAGTAGATCATGGGGCAAAGGTTATCAATATGAGTTTTGGTAAATACATATCGCCGGATAAAAAGTGGGTGGATGATGCTATAAAATATGCACTTGAAAAAGATGTGGTACTTGTACATGCTGCAGGAAATGATGCTGAAGATGTGGACAGAGATGATAACTATCCTTCAATCTATACAATAGAAAACGAATACCTGCCTAATCTCATCAATGTTGGTGCAAGCGGAGATGCCAGTACTGGCGGCATAGTTGCGCCATTTAGCGATTACGGAAAAAAAATGGTTGATGTTTTTGCGCCTGGAGTTGACATTCATTGCGCAATTGCAGGAGACGGCACTCAGGTGGCAAGTGGTACCAGCCTCGCCAGCCCAATAGTAGCAGGTATTGCTGCATTATTACGATCCTATTTTCCAAAACTAAAGGCACCGGAGATAGTAAAAATCATAAAAAAGTCAGGCATTACAATCAAAGAAAAAGTGATAAAGCCCGGAACCGACAAGGAATTAGTAGATCTCTCTGAATTATGCAATACAGGCAAGATTGTAAACGCGGCAGCCGCCGTTAAAATGGCAATGGAATTTAAAAATGATTGATTTCGCACATTGCAATCTTCGCAGTATAATTCAGCAAAAGTTGTGGCCATGCTGAATTATAAATGATTTTACCATTTCATTAAGCATTTGCGGAAAATACAAGTTTTATAGTATCGTTTAGTATAGGCTATTCATGCATTTAATTACTTCTATACTATCTCATGCATTATTCTAAACTGCTATTGCCGGTATTGCTTTTACTAAGCTTCAATTTGTTTGCTCAGAAAAACGATACAAAGTTGTTTGAAAAAACAAAAGGCAAATTGCCCTTTCCTGTCTGCAATATGTATGGCGTGAGTGATATACGCTGCGCAAGATTTGGCAAAAAGATAAATGATCCGTTCAATAATATCAGCTTTACAACAGACAGTGCAGCGGAAGTAAGATCCGTGCATAAAGGAAAAGTGAAGGCAGTATATGTAATAGGAAGTGGTTATGCCGTTGTTACAAGCTTTGGTGATTATTTCATCACCTATTACCCGTTAGCAAAACCACGGTTAAAAAAAGGAGATACTGTTTCTCCGGGTCAACCCATCTCACGCATCAGCACGGTTGAAAATCCACGTGAGATAAATATACTGATCAGCAAGAAAACCACTTTTATTAATCCATACCTGTGGTTCCGCTGGTAAGTAAACTGGTTCATAAAAAATGTAACTATCCGTTAGTTTTGTGTACACCTAAACGGAGAATATGAAACAAACAAAATGGTTTGAACGTAAATTTGACTTCAGCGCTGCACAAAATATTTTTCCATCATTAATAGAAAGATTGGCGGGCACACCCGCAAGATTGGAAGAAAAGTTAAAATCTATTTCCACAAGTATACTGGAAAACAAACCAGACGGCACCTGGTCAATAAAAGAAAATATCGGGCATCTTACCGATTTGGAACCGCTATGGCAGGGACGGTTAGAAGATATAAAAAATAACCGCGAAGAAATGAGGCCGACCGACCTGGCAAATGCAAAAACAGACAATGCCAATCATAACAACAAACCGCTTGAAACGCTTTTGCGTGAGTTCAGGGAAATAAGAATGCAAACCCTGCTCCTGCTGCAGGATATTGATGAAGAAATTATATTCAAATCCGCGCTTCACCCGAGATTAAAAACACCCATGCGGACAATTGATTTATTTTTATTCGTAGCAGAACATGATGATCACCACCTTGCCAGGATTACAGCAATAATGAAAAAAGAAAGTCAACTGTAATGTATTTCACCTGCGGTTTATTTACCTAAAATACAAACTGTAGCCTAATAGTAGTTTTATACCCAGCTCTGGATAAAATTACCTTTTACCGGCAGTGAAATTTTATATCTTTATCGCCTGTATCACTTTATCGCAACGAATAAAAAACCAGTGAGAAAAATTTATTTTATTCCTTATCTCTTTTTACTGTTTTCCCTTACTTCCTGTTTTCAATTGATTGAAGAAATTTCGCTTAAAGATGATGGCTCCGGCGAAATGCAAATAACACTCAACCTGAGCCAGAGTAAAGCAAAGCTTGCTTCCATTATGCTGCTGGACAGTGTCAACGGCCACAAAATTCCGAAGGACAAAGACATTCAGCAGTTCATGAATGAAACAGTTGATTTTCTTAAAAAATCAGACGGCATCAGTAATATCCGAAAGTCCGTGGATATGAAAAACTATATCGCGTCGGTAACTTTTAGTTTTAAAGATGTATCCAAAATAAACGGAATCACTAAAAAACTACTGGAAAAACAAAAAACAGGCGGCCCTGAAAACAATTACTCATTTGACAAAGCATCCAATTCTTTTAAAAGAATATACAAACATTCCACAGCCATGAAATCCGAGTATGCCAAACTGAACGCAAAAGACAAGGACATATTTAAGTCTGCGGCATACATTAATATATTCCGGTTTTCAAATAATATCGCTTCAGCTACTAATAAGGCCGCCAAAATTTCCCCCTCGGGAAAGGCCATCATGCTGAATACGCCGGCAATGGATTTAATCTATGGAACAGCGAATATTTCAAATACCATTCAACTAAGCAAATAAAATAGTCACACCATTACAAACAATCATATAAACCTTCATGAGAAAATTATTTATCACAGC
>JAEUVI010000119.1 GCA_016787105.1 Chitinophagaceae bacterium
ATGACTTCCGTGAAAATCAGTCGCTCCAATTAAGATTCTTTGCATATAAACAGATAGAGCAATACAGGTCTTTTCTATGTCAGCTTATTTTGTTCCGTATATTAACTATGTGTTGGAATCACTTTAAATTTCCTTTCTTCATTTCTTCAATAGCATGATTAGCTGCTCTCGCAGTCAATGCCATGTATGTTAAAGAAGGGTTTTGTGTGGAAGTTGAAGTCATACAAGCCCCATCGCTCACAAATACGTTAGGACAGGCATGTAATTGATTCCATTTATTCAACAAAGAAGTTTTTGGATCGTTGCCCATTCTCACACCGCCCATTTCGTGTATATCCAAACCGGGCGCCGCTTTACTATCCGTCGTTTTAATGTCTGTAAAGCCGGCCTTGGTATACATCTCCGTCATTTGTTCGATAAAATCCCTTGTCATCTTTTCATCATTGTCATCATAAGCCACAGATATTCTCAATTGTGGTATTCCCCAGGCATCTTTCTTTTCTTTATCCAAGGCAACAAAATTCGTTTCTTTCGGAATAGTTTCTCCCATCATATGCGAACCTACATTCCAGGGACCTGGTTCAGGCTTGGTCATCAGTTTATTTTTCAATTCTTCTCCAAACAACCCATCATTACTTTCATCAGCGAAGCTTCGATAGGAGCTAAAACCAGATGCATAACCACGAAGAAAATCAGTTTCCTGTTTCTTTACATTCCTGAAACGAGGAATATAAGCACTGGTAGGCCTTTTACCATCCGTTGTAAATTCTTTGAATCCGTCATACTTGCCGGAAATTCTTGCACGGTAATTATGAAATGCAAAATATTTTCCCAGCAACCCGTTTTCATTTCCCAGGCCATTGGGGAAACGGGTGGAAATTGAATTCAGTAAAATAAGATTGCTGTTTAATGCACCGGCATTTACAAAGATTACCGATGCTGTATATTCAATAACCTCTTTTGTATTTGTATCAATTATTCGTACTCCTGCTGCCTTTCCTTTCTTTTCATCATAGATAATAGAATGAACAACGGAAAAAGGCCGTAATGTGAGATTACCTGTTTTTAATGCCCATGGAATTGTGCTGGAGTTTGCATTAAAGTAACCACCAAAAGGACAACCTCTCTGGCACAATGTTCTTCCCTGGCATTGCCCACGTCCTTGTTCAAGATGTACTGGTTGTGGTTGTGAAATATGTGCACATCGTCCATAAATAACATGACGATCGTTGTAGTTTTTACCAATAAATTCTTTAAAGTAGTTCTCTACACAGGTCATCTCCCATGCTGGTAAAAATTCTCCATCTGGTAATACATCCAATCCGTCTTTATTACCGGAAATACCTACAAACTTTTCTACATAACTATACCATGGAGCGATATCCTTATAGCGAATCGGCGAGTCTACAGCGAATCCATCTCTTGCCGGTCCTTCATAGTCATAATCGCTCCAACGCTGTGTTTGTCTCGCCCACATGATTGATTTACCACCAACCTGGTAACCGCGTATCCAATCAAAAGGTTTTTCCTGCACATACGGATGCTCATTGTCTTTTACAAAAAAATGCATTGCATCTTCACGAAATGCATAGCACTTACTCACTACCGGGTTTTCATCCACGATTTGTTGCGGTACCTGACCTCCATGCTTAAACTCCCAAGGATACATATTTGTCGTCGGGTAATCCTTAATATGCTTCACATCCCTTCCCCGCTCGAGTAGCAGTGTTCTAAATCCTTTATCGCAAAATTCTTTTGCAGCCCACCCTCCGCTCATACCAGAACCGATTACTATAACATCATAATTCATTTTATCGTTAGCTGTACCCATTTATATCAACTTTCAGTTTTTATGATTTGGAAGCAACCGGAAAGCATCCATGAAAACGCGAAGGCACCATCTCATACTTTCTTATTTCTGTGAGATAATATTTTGAACCTGTAAAATTTTGTATAGTCAATCTTTTCGCTGCATCATAAAATGTCTTTATATCTTCCGGAATATTTTCTTCCGCTTCAATCAATTTTAATAATGCTGTACGCTTTGAAGCATCAGCATTTACAAAAGAATCTCCCGTTTTCATTTTTGAAAAATCATTGAACCCCTGTAGACCTTTTCCAAATTTTTCCTGGTCTTCCTTTTTATAACAGTCATCTACCATCATCAGTATAAACTGGTGAGAAGCTAATTGTTTTGCCCCGGGAACAGTAGTTGTTGGTAAAATGAATTCGGAAAGCTCTGCGAGTAGTTTTTCCTGTTCGCCTGTTACTGACAGGTTTTTCAGCGCAATTGATACTTTGTTATCCTGGTTCATACAGGCAGGTAATAGTACAGTGCCTGCTGAAAAAAAGATAACATTCCGGATAGCCGTTCTTCTTTTCATCTAAGATTTATTAAAGAAGTATGTGTGAACCATAATTTATCAAACCAGGTTCTTCTTTATATAAGAAATACTTTGTGTTATGCTGTCAAATGGAGAACCGGGACATATATCCTGTTCTACAAAGAAATATTTAAGACCAGCAGTCTTTTTGTCTTTGAATATTTTTTTAAAATCAATTACACCATTACCAACTTCAGTGAAAGATTTCTTTTCTGTTTTGTCCATATCCTTAACATGCCATAAAGGGTATCTTCCAGGATTCTTACTAAACAGTTTATTCGCATCCAGGCCGGCTTTTGCCACCCAATACAGGTCCAGCTCAAACTTTACAAGATCTTTATCTGCTTCATTTAATAACACATCCCATTTGTATTTACCATCTTCCTGTTCGAATTCGAAATCATGATTGTGATAACAAAACTGGATTCCGGCTTTCTTACATATTTCTCCTGCTTTATTGCAATCAGCAGCCAACCTTTTATACTGATCCAGTCCGCCACGTTCATCGGGCGACAACCATGCACAAACCATGTATTGAAGACCTACTGCTGCTGCATCATCTACAGCCTTATCCCATTCATGGAGCATGGTTCCTTTCATTATACCTCCTTTCTCATCAAGTCCCCAGCGATAATGTCCGCTTGGGTTAATGAGGCCATTATCCTTCAGCAGCTTGGCATACGATTTTGCATCCAGGCCATAAAAATTCTGTGTGCCGGTATATGTTGCGTTTTCAACGGCTTTGAAGCCGATAGAAGCAATCTTCGCAAGCGTACCCGCCAGATCTTTTTGTATCA
>JAEUVI010000134.1 GCA_016787105.1 Chitinophagaceae bacterium
ATTTCTTAGTTGCACTGCAATATTCGCATCATATATAACCTGGTGTATTTCGAAATTGAGCTCAAAACTCCGGTGGTCCAAATTAGTAGTGCCTACAAATGCAACCTGCCCGTCACAAACCATTGTTTTTGCATGCACAAACCCTTTTTTGTATTTATAAATTTCAATGCCAACATCCAGCAATTCGCCATAGTAGGAATTTGAAATTGCATTCACCAGTTTTGAATCGGAAACGCCCGGAACAAGAAGTTTTATGTTTACACCGCTTAACCTGGCTGTTTTTAAAGCATCTATTAAAGTAGAAGGAGGAATAAAATAAGGCGTGGTGATAAGCAATTCTTTCTCGCATAGATGAATTGCCTGCACCATTGCATATAATATATTAGGACAATCAGAATCCGGGCCGCTACTAACTGTTTGCATCAACTGCCTTTGCGTAACGTTATCAACATACTGCTTATATGGAAATAAGAAGTCAGAAAACACAATATTTTCATTAGCACAAAAATTCCAGTCTGTTAAAAACACATACTGCAATGTGGCCGTAGCCAGGCCTTCAAAGCGTACGCTGGTATCTCGCCAGAACAATTTTTTTGTACCGTTATTTATATATTTATCAGAGATATTTATACCTCCAATATATCCTATCCATCCGTCGATAACCACAATTTTCCGATGGTTCCGGTAATTAATACGGTTTGCAAATAACAACCACCTTATTCTGAAAAAAGGCACAACCTGAATCCCGCTCTCTTTTAAATTCTTAATAAACTTATTGCTTAAGCCCGCGCTGCCAAAATCATCATAAATCATTCTTACCTGTAGCCCCTGTCTCGCTTTCTCCATTAGAATTTCTGCGATGGCATTCCCTATTTGATCGCTTTCGTAAATGTAATATTCCAGGTGTATAAATTGTTTTGCGTTTTTTAAATCCTGCAAAAGCTTTGTGAACTTTTCTTCGCCATTAATCAATAAGCTTACATTATTGCTGCATGTTAGCAACGATAACGATCTGTTACATGCCAGGTAATAAAACTGGTTGAGGGGTTCTTTATGCTGCTGCAACAGGTGCTGTGAAAATGACTGGTATCGGTTTTCAAACAAAGGATACTTCTCTTTATCAACCTCTAGCTTTTTTTTGTATAGTTTTCGTTTGCGGTAATTTACGCCAACAGTAAAGTATAAAACAATACCGAATACCGGCAAAAGTATAATTAGCAGTAAATAGGCTATTGCCTTACTGGATGAGTTGGTGTTAATAATGACAGCAGCAACAGTAATGATTATTAAAAGGTAAAGTATAATGATTGGGGAAAACATATTATTTAATCACTTATGTTCTTGCGGGTTCTGATTTCCTGAAATTGCTACTAAAATTCCAGATATATTCTGATAAACCTAATAAAAAAAGGGAAACAACCTGGAGGAAAGTTTTTCAGCTTATACTTCGAATACTTTAAAATCTACGATGCCGAAGGGTTAAATCTATTTAAGCATAATTGCCTTTTTGTTTCTACTCAGTATCATTCCCGGTGCAGAACTTATCCTCTGACTGATAAAAGCTTCAGCTAATTCGCAATAATAGCAACTAAAGCAGGCACTATACAATATTATATTTTACGGCCCATTTTATTAAGCCGGCTGTATTATTTACATTGAATTTGGCAAGCAGGCTTTTGCGATGGGTATTTACGGTAGGAACGCTGATAAAAAGTTTTTCAGCTATTTCTGCATTGGTTAATCCTTCGGCAATTAATGAAAGAACTTCTTTTTCACGACGGCTTATCAACGGAACTTCTTTAGGTTGTTCACGCAGCACTGTAGCAGCTTCAAAACTTAAAAATTCTTTGCCAGACATTACGGTTTGTATGGCCAATATGAGCTCTTCCCTTGTAGCATTTTTTAAAATGTATCCTGAAGCACCATTGTCCATCATGTTGCGGATAATGGGTTGCTGATTAAATGTGCTGAGGCCAAGAATATAAACAGCAGGATATAATTGTTTAATTTCTTTGCACAAATCCGTGCCGCTTTTATCGGGGAGGTTGATATCCATTAACAGCACATCGGGTTGTTGCTGCTTTACAAATGCAAGACAAGAAGCTGCATTCATAGCATGGCCCATCCATTCAATATCTCTTTCATTTTGCAATAATGAACGAATGCCTTCTATCACCATGTGATGGTCATCAACAATGAATACATTTATTTTCATTCTGCATCATTAATTTCTATTAGCACCGACGTTCCTTTATCTTTTTCTGAATTTACATCAATTCTGCCTTTTAAAAAATCTACACGGTTTTGAATATTCGACCAGCCCATTCCTCTTACTTCTTTTAAAATAGACTTGTCAAAACCTTTCCCATCATCTTCCACAGTTATTGCAATTATTTTTTCCTGCGAAGAAGCATGTGCCTGCACCAGTATATTTTTAGCTGCAGCATGTTTAATAGCATTGTTCACCAGCTCCTGCACAATCCGGTAGATGGCAACAGCAGTAGTTTGATCCATTTTCTTATCCTTCATTCCTATAGACTGGTAAGTAATGTTTGTAACACCGCTCCGGGTAATTTCATTACAAAATTCATTCAGGGCGCTATCTAACCCATACCTCACTAATATTTCGGGCATCATGTTATGAGCCACTCTTCTCATTTCCTTTATTGAACTGTCAAGCATATCTATACTGCGTTCAAAGGCCTGTGCATTATCAGGCGTCATAATTAAATTGCCTTTCATATAATTTAGTGAATGTTTGATGCCACTTAGCATGCCGCCCAGCCCGTCATGCAGGTCTTTTGCAAGTCGGGTACGCTCCTGTTCTTCGCCTTTTAAAATTGCTTCTGTTGCTGTAAGCTTTTTTTCAGTTTCCAGTTCGTCAATTTTTGCCTGCTGCAATTTTTGGCGACTTTGGTAATTGCGATAACCAAGCATGGAAATTATCAGTAAAGCGATCAGGCTGCCAATGAGCAAATAGTTGAGTGTGTTTCTTTGACGAATCTGAAGGGCTTGTATCTTTTTTTCAGTAATAAGTCCTTCTATTTCCCGGTCTTTGCCGGCCACTTTATATCGGGTTTCCATCATGGTTACTTTCTCTTTCATCTCATCAGACATGATGGTATCCGAAAGCTCCAATTTTTTATTCAGGTATTCATTAGCACTTTTGTAATCCAATTTATTTTCATACCATTTTGCAAAAAGCGTATAGGCATCAAGCCGGTATGTTTTCATTTCATGAGAAGCTGATTTATTCAGCAATGTGTCCAAATACAACCTGGCCTTATCAAGTTGTCCGGCATCTATATGACAATTAGCCAAAGTATTAAGTATAGCAAGTTGCTGGTAGATATCATCGTTGATGTGCGCATATGCATTTGCCTGATTTAAATATGCAATAGCTTCGTTGAATTGCTTTTTTCCCTGGAGGATTTGTCCTTTGCACTCATAAAATAAAAACGATTGTATTGGCTTGTTGTTTTGCTTAGTAATCGGTTCAACTTTATTGAGCAACGATTCTGCTTCCTTAAATTGTTTTCTATTGACAAGCCTGGTGATATAGTTTAAATATCTCCCTGCTATTATAATAGGCGTTCCATATTTTTCTGCTGATGCAATGGCCTTTTTATCATATTCTACGGATTTGTCGTCCTGCAATAATTTATCATACACTTCCGCTATTCCCTCATACACAAAAGGCAAACTGGCTGGTTTCTTCGTTTCCAGAATTTCCGCAGCCTGCATATAATGATTAATGGATGCTTCGTAATTACCAATCTTAAAATTGTCGATACCTACATTGTGATGAAGAAAAGCCTTTTCAATTATCGCAGCTTTGGATGTATCGCCTTCAAAAGCAGTAAAAGCAGAGTCTGCATACAGAAACGCTTGGGGAAAATCTCCCCGATCAGCAAAATAAGTTTCTTGTGTACTATACGCTATCTGCAAACCTCTTAGATAACCTTTCTCTTTAGATATGCTGATCATTTCGTTCACATAAGGCTGAATCAGGCTCGTATTATTATTAACTGCCTCCATTGTATAATTTCTAATCAACCTGAAACGGGTGGTATCTCTTGCAGGATGCTTATCAATTTCTGCACGAATACTATCTAACTCTCTATTTTGAGCAAATAGTGTAAACTGGCTCTGCACCACCATCGAAATCAATATCGGTAGCAGCTTTT
>JAEUVI010000150.1 GCA_016787105.1 Chitinophagaceae bacterium
AGCCCAGTTTTTTGATAAGGAGTTATATTCTCTCCACATGCGGATATCCTATAGTTTATTCAATACAGGAATTCTTTTGCGATTTATCCAAACCAGGTATATACAACTTACAAAAACCAATAGTGCATAAATAAATAATAGCCCGCCGTCATTTTGAACTACGATACCCAATACAAAAAAATGCGAAAGAATCGCGCCAGTCATAATCCCCGCTCCCAGCAATGCTCCATATGCGGTAGTACGTGGTATAAGTATCAGTATTGAGGCTATTAATTCTGCAACCCCACTGCCGATCCGGCCCCAGGGTTCAGCTCCTAATTTTGAAAAAATATAAACCGACTCTTTGGCACCCGTAAACTTATAAAACAATGTTTGCAACAACAAAAATGCTGCCACCAGCCGGGCAATCCATGGTAATATTTTATTTCCCATAGTCAGTATTTATCAGGTTAAAGATAAATGTACCTATATCAGCGAATGTCGGGTACATTTCATGGTAAGCGACTTGCAGCAATTTAGTAACAGCAAATAAAATAAGAAAAAGACAAGCGAACTAGTTAATCATATTTTTCCAACATTTTAAAATGCCGGTGAGAATCCCTTAAAAATTTTCTTCCTTTCTGAAATGACCAGTATGGAGTGCCATTTTCGTGATTGTATTTACTTATCTCATACAATGCCTTCCAGTGCCTCAGTATTTCACGATAAGCCGCTCCAAGCGACATATTACAATCGTAAATATGGTTTGGTTCGGCGCCACAACCATTGAATTCAAGTATTGAATAGTTTTCGCCTCGTTTTAAATCTTCAACTGAATTGCATTTTATATCATACCGGCCATAATAAAACTTATCCGTATAATGACTAAGCCCGTCAAATACACGCAACAGATCATCGTCAATCTGTTTTTCCAGGTTTATAAACCTTGCACCACGATTGTGATTGCCAGCATAGGATAAATAAAAATGTTGCTTTTCCGCCAATACCCTATCGAGTCGATGTTCATGCCTGTGTTTCATTTCCTCAAGACGGTATTTGGCCCGGGGATGCGATACTATTAACTCCCATAATGTGCTTTTCCCATCTCCGTATACTTCTAATAGTTCTTTCTGTATAAAACCGCTGATTGTACCTTTTTGCTGGTTAGGGTAACGATAATAAAAAACACTGATCTCAATAGGCATTTCGATCAGTTCCTGTACAATGTATTCCACCGGAATACGCTCATGGTATTTCCGAAGCTGATCCTCATTTTCTATTTTACGGAATAAAATACCTTTCATACCTACATCCGGCTTTACGATAAACGGGTATTCAAATCCGTTAGCAAAGATTTGATTTTCTACTTCTTCAAAAGAAAGCGTATGATGGATGTAAATAGTTTTGGGAAATGAATGCACTGGCAGCTGATCATACATTTCCCGCTTACTTTCACCTTCAAACCCTCCGAAAGTGATAGTAGGATTGGATGAGCTGAAAAACCAGAACGAGCGGCTTTTCAAACAATACCAGAACCACCAGAAGCTAATCGGGAAATAGAGCACATAAAAGGGCCATAGCTCCCAATTCATCAATCGCTGAAAAAATTGCCTGATT
>JAEUVI010000215.1 GCA_016787105.1 Chitinophagaceae bacterium
TCTCATTTGATTTTTCCAGTGCTTCCTTGGCTTTTATTTTTTCTGTTACATCATTGGCCAACACAAGCCTGACCTGCTTACCGCCTATCTCTATATTATGTATTATCGCTTCTGCAATAATAGATTCTTTATTTTTTTTCAGGTGTTTCCACAGTCCAACATTGGTTACTTCAGGATATTCCTTCTTGTTTTCAGCATTCAACCGCTCCGCTTCCTCAGGTGTACGAATATCCTTTGTGGTCATAGATAAAAACTCTTCCCGGGAATAGCCATAATGACGTATGGCTGCATTGTTCACATCTATGAATTTAAGATCCGGCAATGAAAGCATCCACATTGGTATTGGGTTCCATTCAAACAATATCCTGTATTTATTCTCCGACAACTTAAGCGCCTGTTCCGCTTTCGTCCGTTTGGTTATATCAAACCCAACACCGATAAGACATGGCTTGCCTTCATATTCCGAAAGGATACCGGAAAAATAATAAGGCGTCTTAGTTCCATCCCTTGATAAAATGTTTGCTTCAGCATCTGTGTACCCTTTAGTAAATACACGGTCGATACGAGAGCTTATATATTCTATTTCATCATCTGCAAAAAACTGATCCCAGGTCATCCCGCTTATTTCCTCGCCAGTATAGCCCGATACCGTTTCAAAATTTTTATTCCAATTCAAAAGTTTTCTGTTTTCATCATAATAATAAAATATACCCGGAAGGCTTTTTATGACAGAATCTGAAAACTTTTTTTCTTTTATCAACTGGTCTTCTGCTTCTTTTCTTTCTGTTATATCCTGCAGAATAAATGATACGCCTCCCGGAGATGGATACATATTTACTAAAAACCAGTGACCTGCCAATTCTGAAAAACCCTCCATGGTTTGTGGCTGCTGTAATGTTTTGGCCGCTTCAAAACTTAATCTAAATTGATCGGATACTGCTTCCCTGGAAAAAAAATCCCAGATAGGCTTGCCAATCATTTCCTCACTTTCAAATCCAAATACTTTTGCAGCCCTGTTATTAACAAACGTAAACCTGTCTTCCATATTTACTGCATAAAACACATCACTTACCCGCTCAAAAATATCCCTGATTTGAATTGTTTTTTCCTGCACATCTTTTTCCAGCTTTTTATTCAACTCTTCTAACGCCATTTTGCTTTTCGCCAAATCTTTTTCAGCCTGGAGTCTCAATTTATCTTTCCGGTTGATGATTAACGCTACATACCATATTACAAAAAGTAAACAAAGAATAATAGACAGTACGTAAGCAGCTACGCCAAACTCGTTTGAAATAACCCCTGCTCTCACTACCTGCATCCTGATAAAACCTAATAAAGCCGGAACAAGGAAAGCAAATGGAATTAAAAAGCGTGCACTAAAACCACCTGTTAAAGGATTTGATATTTCCTGCATAAAACCATACTGCGGATAGCGGAACAGAAAACTCAGGCCCAGGATAACAAAACAGATTGATGTAAATAATGCCATAGGCATATAACGAAACACCCCATAAAAAACACCAGACCCATACATATAACCCAATATTGAAAGTACACCGGCAAGAAGCATTAAGAGTGAAACAATCTGGAACAATGCGTATCCTACCTTATTTTTAAGATTCCGCAGCAGGATAGTAATTGAAGCCATAATTAAGCAAACCGCAGTACTAGAAGCCATTCCGTTTTGCTCACCATTGAAGAGTTCTCGCTTCACTTTGTCATGAAAGAGCCATGTATCAACCGACGAACTGCTACCAAAAGAGAAATCAAAAAGCTTACTTGCTGTAACAGTTATAACCAGCAATGCCATTAAATTAGAAACAACGGTTTTAAAAGCAGATTTACCATCTGCGGGTACTATGTAAAAAGCGCCTGAAACAAACACGAAACAAACAGCTGTCAGGGGGTTCATGGTACCAAAGCCCGGAAAAAATTGTCTTAGAACCGGGACATCAAACATCCAGCCAATCAGAACAAGCATAGCTGTGCAAAGAACAATTGTCAGCAATATGCGTGACAATCGCACAAGCCGCCCATGAGATTGTATCTGTGCTAGCTGCTCCATAATTGAATATTAATGTGCGCAGGACCCCAAACCCTGGTACCCCACACAGGTATAGGAAATTTTATTAATCGTAAAAAAGGGCTTGGAAAACAAAAATTAGACGGCCAGCTTTCACGTGTCGCCGAAACAGTAATAATAGATAAAGGATAATCCATTATACCTATTCTGTAATGATGAAACAATTTACCCATTACATTCCGGATAAAGTTTAACTACTCTGCAAACGCACCTTAGAACAATTTTCCATGAAAGGAAGTACCGGCAAAAAATTGTCAGTTAAAAAATTTGATCAACGAACAAGTTACTGATTATTCATTTTTTAGTAAAAAAAATGGCCGCATTTTTATTACGAAAAATCAAAAAAAATAAGTACATACCCTTACAGGGTAATATGTTTGAGGATTCTTTAATAAACTATTTGTCACTCTGTTAAATCACATAACTCCTGTTTTGTATGTCCTTCAATAGTAAAACGCATCTATACAACAGGAAGGGTCATATGATATCTGGAATACAGCTATGCCTTAAGCCTCACCAGCACTTTCAAAATGACCAGGCAGCCTGGCATTTTCCGGTTTCGTTATAAGCGCTTTTTATTAACTATACTTCCATTCATTTCTTGAAGTTGCTTTCAACAATTTATCCGCATGTTTATTGCCACGAAATTTTTCTTTTACGGGATCCCATTCCAGTTTTTGGTTAAGCCAGTACGTAATATTAGCAACACAGCATAAAGAACTTGTACGATGTCCCGTCTCTACATCACATATTGGTTGTTTATTTTTTTGAATGGAGTCAATCCAGTCAATATGGTGATCGTCGCTTTGATATAAATGTGTTTCGCTGGCGCCGATTGTCGCTGTAGCAATTGTTGCCGGGTTACTATCCAGGAATTCGCGGCTTATATCGAGCGTACCTTTAGTTCCGATAAACCGCACAGCATTTCCTCTCCCAAAATCTTCGTGCTTCATTACAATGCCGTTGTCATAAATCATCGTCAAAGATTTTATATCATTTCCGTTTGGCGGAATAAATGTTACAGGGCCACTTCTGTCTTTATCCAATGCCCATTGTGCAATATCAAACATATGCGCACCCCAGTCACTTACCATCCCA
>JAEUVI010000254.1 GCA_016787105.1 Chitinophagaceae bacterium
TCTTCCGTAGGTATAAAGCCAGTAGGCTTGTTTTTGAATAAAAAGAATAAACCAACAAACAATACAACAAGCATTATCAGTACATAGGGCGTTCTTCTTATCCAACTACCCACACCTTTTGTGTAGCTATTGGTTAATTTCCCAAACCGGCGGTTGAACCCTGCAAAGAATTTCTCCATTAAATTCTTTTTATCATTCTCGCCTTTCGATGGTTTCAGCATCAGTGTACACAATGCAGGTGTTAGTGATAATGCGACAAAAGCTGAGATAATAACTGAAACCGCGATAGTAATTGCAAACTGCTGGTACAAACGACCGACTATTCCGGGCATAAATCCAACGGGAACAAACACAGCCGCCAAAATCAGCGCGATGGCGATAACTGGTCCTGATATATCTTTCATTGCTTTCCTCGTTGCTTCCATCGGCGACATCTTCTCGTGATCAATGTTATGTTGTACCGCCTCTACAACCACGATAGCATCATCCACCACAATACCGATAGCCAGTACAAACGCGAATAATGTAAGTGTGTTAATAGTAAAGCCCATCGTAGTAAAGAAAATGAATGTACCGACAAGCGAAACAGGAATGGCCAACACAGGTATTAATGTGGCACGCCAGCTTTGTAAAAACAAAAATACAACAAGTACCACCAGTATCAAGGCTTCTACTAATGTCATTACTACTTCGCTGATAGAAGCTTTTACAACAGACACAGTCTCCAGTGGAATGAGGTAATCAATGTCTTTCGGAAAATTTTTCTTTAGCTCTTTTAATGTTTTGGTAAGGCCTTCATATGTATCAATAGCATTGGCACCAGGCGCCTGGTATATTAGCAGGAAAGCTGCCGGCATTCCATTGGCAAAAGAATTGATGCTGTAATCAAATCTTCCCAACTCTACTCTTGCCACATCTTTCAGGTATACAATGCTTCCGTCTGCAGGCCTTGTGCGTACAACAATATTTTCAAACTGCTCCTGCGTATTGATACGGCTGTTGGTTAAGACACTATATTCAAATGCCTGCATATCCGGCTGTGGGTTGCCACCGATAGTGCCGGCTGCTACCTGCAGGTTTTGCTCTTGCAATGCGGCGTTTACTTCGGCAGGGGTCATACCAAGTGCTGCAAGCTTTTCCGGGTTGAGCCAGATGCGCATACCAAAATCATCTGCCCGTGAAAGCACATCACCTACACCTTTCACACGTAGTATTGCATCTTTCACATAAAGGTTTACATAATTACCAATGAATTTTGCATCATGTGTACCATTTGGTGAAATAAATGCGAGGGCAACCATTATCGCAGGGTTACGTTTGCGAACGGTAAGGCCTAAACGTTTTACTGCATCGGGTAAAGTTGGTTCGGCAACACTTACGCGGTTTTGCACATCCAGTGTAGCAATATTGATATCAGTACCAACTTCAAAATTTACTGTAATACCACTCTGTCCGCTGCTCGTACTGTTGCTGCTCATGTATGTCATGCCAGGTGTACCATTCACCTGCGTTTCAATAGCAGTTGTTGTAGTTTGCTCTACCGTTCGTGCATCAGCACCGGTAAAGTTGCCTGATATGGAAACCGTAGGCGGGGAAATATCCGGGTATTGGGCAACAGGTAAATTAATCAATGAAATAGTACCTACAAGGACAATTACAATAGATATTACAATTGCGGTGACCGGTCGTTTTATAAAAGTTTCTGCTATCATAGTGAAAGGTGAATTGTGAAAGGTGAATTGTGTTCACTCATATCACTTGGTTCACTGAATTTTTATTTTCTGTTTCGGATCCGATATTGAATTTTCACCATCTTCGAAAAGCAAGGGCTATGATCTGGTGGCCTCTTCTTTTAGAGGAACCCGGGTATAGGCTTTATTTCTTCGCTTCACCCGGCGCTTGTGTTGTTATCGCAGCGCCTTCACGCAGGTTTTGTACACCTTGCACTACTATTTTCTCCCCTTCTTTCAGCCCATCTTTTATAATTACGCTTGAGCCTACCTGTTTGCCTATTGATACTTTGCGCTGGGTAACCTTGCTGCTATCGCCAACCACGTATACAAAAAATTCACCGAGCTGCTCTGTTACAGATTTATATGGTATGGTTACGGATTGCTGACCGCTGTTATTTAATACACGTACTGTAGTACTCATACCAGCTTTCAGCATGTTTTTTTCATTGGGAAATGATAAGCGTGTTTTGATAGTTCCGGTTTGAGGGTCTACTGCACGATCTATCAATGCGATACTGCCATGAAACGGGTACACATCATTTGCAAATGCGATCGAGAAAGTGGAATCACCTGATTTTTTATTCTGTCCAAGCAGTTGCGAAAAACGATAGACTTCTTTCTGATCTACAGCAAAGTCAACTGCTATCGGGTTATCAGTTGAAATGGTATTTAAAACTGTTTGTCCTGCCACTACTGAAGTACCTGTGCGTACCTGTGATATTCCGATTGTGCCGCTGAAAGGTGCAACAATCGTTGAGAAATTTACGTTTGCCCTTACTGCATTTACGCTTGCTTTTGCGGCCTCCACTTGTTTTTTTGCTGCTTCCAATGCCGCATCTGCATAGTCAACCTGTTGCTTGGCTATTGCATCTTTTTTATCCAGCTCATGATAGCGATCTGCATCTTTTTGCGCTTTTAATAAATTCGTTTCCTGCACTGCCTGGTTGGCCAATGCCTGCTGGTAATTCGCACTATATAATTGCTGATCTATTGAATACAACCGTTGACCTTTCTTTACCTT
>JAEUVI010000268.1 GCA_016787105.1 Chitinophagaceae bacterium
AATGGAATCCAGGATGCTACTGAACCAGGTATTGCAAATGTAACAGTGAAGCTGAAAAGCCCTGGTCTTGATGGCATATACGGAAACAGTGATGATCAGACATGGACTGTTATTACCGATGCAGCTGGACATTATTATTTCGATGAAACTATTGTAAATGATAATCGCCGACCTGCTTCCTGGTTAGGAGTAAGTGCGACCAACTCAGGTATATTGCCAGGCTTTGAGTATCTCGTAGAAATAGACGGTAGTCAAAGTAGCCTCGCGGGTCTTTTTCCTACAAGAAAAAACGCTGCGGGTAATCTCGCTATAGATAGCGATGGCTCTCCGGCAGCAGGTAATACAATCAAGTATATAGTAAATCCGGGCGGATCAACTGCTCCTGCCAGCGTATTTAAGAACGACTACAATGTTGACTTCGGTTTTTATTCAATGGTACTTCCGTTGAAACAAGTAAACCTCTTTGCTGCATTGAATAATAATGATGTGCAGGTGAAATGGAATACAATTGAAGAATTTGATGTAAGCAGGTATCATGTAGAGCGTAGTATAAATGGCACATCATTTACTGAAATAAATATGGTAACCTCTAAAGGCAATGGCAATTTCAGTTATGCCGTAAATGATAATATCGGAAATCTGGATGCTGTTACTGTATACTACAGGCTCCGTATTGAAGATATTTCCGGAAGAGAGCATTACTCCGAAGTTGTAAAAGTAAATCCTGCCGGTGAGATACAATTCCAGGCAGCACCCAATCCATTTACAAATGGGATAAATCTGCAGATAAATAATGACAAAAGAACCGAAGCAACGGTGCACATTGTGAACATGTCCGGCCAGATGGTTTACAATAAGAAATTTGTGTTGGTAAAAGGCTTAAACAGTGTGGGCATTCAGGATCTTCAGAATTTATCGCGGGGAATATATGTGATAGAAGTAGCAGCCGGCGAAAAACACTACAAAAATAAACTGCTTAAACAATAAAGATTTTCGGGTTACAAATTGCGTTTTGGGGCAGCTATGAAGCTGCCCTTTTTTGTTATGTAAAATTCCCATGTATCCAACACGTGTATTACATCTTTCAGGACAGGCGATGGGCCCTTCCAATGATAAAAGCATACCATGTAATAAACCGTCTCATAAAACGGAAATAAGTAAAATACTGATTTCTATTATTGGACAAATAACTACTTGCGGAAAATACTCTTTTTTATACGAAAAAACCACGGGGACTTGCACAAGTAAAAACTACATTATATATTGTGTAAGATTTCAATCGAACCCTGTAGAAAACAAATTTTTCCGTCTATGAAACAAATTATCAGCTCTCTTAAAAAATTAGTTTCTCTTTCGGATTTCCAGTTTCAGATCTGGATTGAAAGATGTTTCTTCAGGTGTTCAACTAATGAACAGCGTTTCGTTTTAATTCCCATAAATAAACAATAAGCCACTATCCTCCTTTTCCCCTGGGAAAAGTGAGGTGTTGTATCACACCAACCTTATCCTGTAAAAAACTGTGTATTCATAATCCTATGGGCCAAACATTAATCTTGGACCCTAAATGTAATTGTGATGAAAACAGTTTTACTCTTAAGAAAGAGCGTATTAGTCTCTTTATCTATTTTCTTGTTTGCAATGCAAACTTCCTTCGCACAATCTTACCAGGCTTTGGTATTTAAAAGCCCGACGCTTAAGTCAGGAGCAGCTCTGCAAAAAGGTGCGGTATATCTTTTTAAAGAAGTATCCACAGGTGTAGATGCTACAATAAGCATAGATGACCTTGTAAATGGAGCAACCATAAAAAAAATTGATGATAACTCCGGCGGACTTGGATATACAGATGCCTTTCAACCGGAAATACAAACAGGTGGTTTGGGCGAATCATACGCGGTATTTACAATTCGTTTTGTAAATGCTACTAATGGAAACGCAGTAGTAATGAAATCTGTAAATGCCACTGCATTGGATATAGATGGTAATGCAACAGTAAAAGAGTTTGGTGAGGTGAACATGAATGGCGGTAATGCAACTTATATGGGTAATACCCTTGAAATATTGCTGAAAAACGTACCTGTTGTAAACTCAATATTTAACAAGTTCAGGGCAGATAATATATTAGGTCGTGAAAAAAGTGGAATAGATACAACTGCAAAAGGCAATATGTTTACGGCAACAAAAACAGATGTAAGCTCTTTCAGTGTAAAATATGGTGCTACATCTATCACTAATTCGAGCACGAGCCGACAGTTCAGTATGTATATGATGGGCTTTCAGTATCCCAACCAGGTTACGCTTCCTTTAAAACTTATTTCATTTGCAGGGATGCTGCAGCAGAGCTCGGTGAACCTGAAATGGACAACTGATGCAGAAAAGAATGTAAGTCATTTCGTAATTGAAAAAGGTTACGATGGTAAAAACTTTTCAGATGCTGCAACGGTATTTGCATTTGGAAATACCAACCAGGAAAAAGATTATAGTTATACCGATAATCTCGGTGCATCAAAAAATTCAGTGATTTACTACCGCCTGCGTTGTGTAGATATTGATGGAAAGTATACCTATTCTGAAGTAAGGGTAATAAGACTAGGTAATACAGAATACATGACAACTGTGCAGGCTTATCCTAATCCATTTATGAATGAGTTAAGGATAACACTGCCGCAAGCAATGCAAGGGAAAGAGTTAAAATTAGAATTATATAATGCCGGTGGGCAAATGGTACAATCGAAAAGAACGGCAATAGCCAGTCAGACAGAATCACTTAATACGTCTGGCATTGAGCGGGGATTTTACGTAATAAGGATCACTTCAGG
>JAEUVI010000278.1 GCA_016787105.1 Chitinophagaceae bacterium
CATGGAATACAGTTCTTCCGGTACAGTAAGTAAAGTGGCTGTTACCGGCACTAAGGTAGGGCCGCAACTAAAAAGAACATTTCCGCAGATTGAATCATTTGTACGTGTTATAAAATACTCACGATCTGTAGCAAACGGTCAGCTTGTATTTGATGAAAAAAATATACTGTACGCGGATGCGGATTTTTTTAAAACATTTTCTTTCAATATGCGCAGTGGCAACCCTGCTACTGCACTGGCTGCTCCATATAAAATTGTGCTGACAGAAAGCACTGCTAAAAAATATTTCGGCAATGAAAATGCTATTGGCAAAATTCTTCATATCAATGACCTGCAGGACTATGAAGTAACAGGTATAACCGCAGATGTGCCATTGAATTCGCAGGTACAGTATGATATGGTCGCTTCCTTTTCCAGCCTTGCAGTATCCAAAACGGAAGAATGGTGGAGCGCCAATTATATAACTTATCTTCTGCTGAATGATGGCAAACAAATTGACAACCTGGGAACACAGGTAGCGCAATACATGCAAAAAGTAAGTAAAGAAGAGTTGCAATTTCCAGCCGCGAATGGAAATAACTATCTGACTTATCATCTTGAGCCGCTGAAAAAAGTACATTTATATTCTCCTCTTGAAGGACTGGAGCCTAACGGAAACATCACCTATATCTACGTATTGAGTATAATTGCGTTAATGATTTTATTAATTGCTTGTGTAAACTATACAAACCTCGCCACTGCGCAGTCCGTAGGAAGAAGTACAGAAATAGGTGTTCGGAAAGTTTTAGGCGCCGGTAAAAAGCAGCTGCTCAAACAATTTCTTGGCGAATCATTTATCATCACATTCCTTGCTTTGCTGCTAGGCATATTTGCAAGTATTGTCTTGTTGCCGGTTTTCAATAGCATTACCGGAAAAGTTTTTACCCCTTCTCTCCTGCTCAGTCCTTTACCAATGCTGTCGTTATTGCTCTTATGCATTTTGATCAGCTTTATAGCCGGTGCATATCCTGCATTTGTATTAAGCAGTACGGGATTGGCAAATATTTTAAAATCAGGTTTGCGTGTTTCCTCTTCCGGCGGTGGTTTGCGGAAGTCACTGATCGTATTTCAATTTGTTATTTCTGTTTTCCTTGTTATAGCAACTATTGTTGTATTGAGACAGGTGTCATTTATTCAAAATAAGCAAATGGGATATGATCGCGACCAGGTACTTGTAATGCCGGTTGATCTTAAAATGAAAGCGATTTATGAACCATTAAAAAAAGCAATTCTGCGGAATCCCGGAGTATTGAGTGTAACGGGAGCCTATGAAGACCCTACGTTTGTAGGCTGGGGTGATGGCATTAGCGCTGATGATGGAAAAGGGAAAAAAGATTTGTCGGTAAATGCCATGCCGGTTGATTTGAACTATATAAAAACAATGGGCATGCAACTTGTCGCGGGCCGCGATTTTATTAATGCTGATTTTTCATTGCAGGATACAGCTAATGATTATAAAAACTATCGCAGCTCCTATATCATCAATGAAAAAGCAGCAAGGGAATTGGGATGGACAGCAGAAGAAGCAATCGGAAAAACAATATCAAGGGGTTCGCCTGGTTTGATAAACGGAGTAGTAAAGGATTTTCATTTTGAATCGCTGCACACTCCTATCGGGCCACTTGTACTTTTTTTAGACACTTCGATGGTACGGCAGTTATTTGTAAAAATTAAAAAAGAAAATATTGCACATACTATCAGTGCTATAGGTACCACCTGGAAAGAGCGTATCACTTATCGCCCTTTCGATTATCATTTTCTTGACGAAGATTTTAATACACTGTACCAGTCTGAACAGCGTACTGCAAAATTGTTTACCTTATTTTCCGGTTTGGCGATTGCATTGGCATGCCTCGGTTTGTTTGCTTTAGCAGCATTTACTACTGTGCAGCGTACAAAAGAAATCGGTATCCGGAAAATTCTTGGTGCCAATACCGGCAACATTACATTATTGGTAGCAAAGCAATTTATCATTCTTGTATTGACAGGAATAATTATCGCATCGCCGCTGGCATGGTGGGCAGGAAATAAATGGCTGCAGGACTTTGCCTATCGTATCAACATCAGTTGGTGGATGTTTGCTTTAGCAGGTTTATCCGCTATATTGATTGCTTTGATAACAGTAAGCTATCATGCGATAAAAGCTTCGCTTGCAAATCCTGTGAAGTCGCTGCGTACAGAATGATATTTCTGGGAGCTATCTAAATTTCAACTACTGTCCGTTTCCGAACAGTCTACGTCCACTTTCGTACAGTTAGCCTGTTATTTCCTTTCTGAAACCTTGAAAGGCAATAAGTTGGGCGCTGGCACGAGGGTTGAAACAGGTAGTTCATCCGGAAATTTTCAGAGGGCTTATTCATCCGGCAAAAGGGGAAAAAAGAACATGCTCAGAAACTATATAAAAATCGCCTGGCGGAATATCGTTAAGAACCCGTTTTATTCATCAGTGAATATTGTAGGCTTATCTGCCGGTATTGCTTTTACAATATTGATCGCTGCTTATGTATGGAGCGAACTGCAGGTAAACAGTCAACTGAAAAATGCAGACAGGCAGTATATCATACAGAGTAAATGGAAAGATCCAAATATGGGGCTCGACTTAACAAGCTTCGGGCCATTGGCAAAAGAAATGAAATTGCGCTACCCGAATCTTATTGCGAATTACTATCGTTGGGATGGCGTTACATCGAATGTATCAAAAGGCGATAAAGCTTTTCGCGAAGGAATACAGATTTGCGACAGTACCATGCTGAATATGTACGGGTTTAAACTGAAGCACGGCAATGCACAGACCGCATTTGACGGACCGTATTCAGTTGTTATTACTACTGATAAAGCGATAAAGTATTTTGGTAAAACAGACGTGACAGGTCAAACACTGACTATTGAAAGTTTTTCAGGTTCAAAACATGATTTCATCATCACGGGTGTAATGGAAAAGCCATTCAAGAATTCCGCTACCTGGCTTACTGATGATAACGATAACCAGTTTTATATTTCTTCCAATAATATCAGTTTTTTTGGCAGGAACATGGATTGGCAAAACGCATTTATTGTAAACTATCTTGAACTACAAAAAGGAGTAAAGAAAGAAGAAGTAGAAAGATTGCTGCAACATGTGGTGAAACAAAACACATCAGCGGTAATAAGTGAAAGCATGACGCCTTACCTCCTCACTTTAAAAGATTTTTATTTTGGATGGAATAATGGGTTGGTAAAAAAATTATTATATGCATTGTCCGGCATTGCTTTTTTTATTTTACTGATGGCTGTTATCAACTTTATCAATATGTCGGTAAGCCGTTCTGCTACCCGCATGAAAGAAATTGGTGTTCGCAAGGTATTAGGCAGCCTGAAAAAGCAACTGATAATGCAGTTTCTGACAGAATCCGTTATACTTGTTGGCTGTGCTACCATTCTCGCTTTTGCCATATACCTGCTTACCCAGGATTTATTCAGCGGTATACTAGGAAAAGAATTACCTTCTTTATTAAACTTCCCGGTTTACTCTTTATTTTTCCCTGTTATACTG
>JAEUVI010000315.1 GCA_016787105.1 Chitinophagaceae bacterium
GATCAGTTTGATATACATGGTGGCGGTATGGATCTTTTATTTCCACACCATGAAAGTGAAATAGCACAAAGCACAATCTGCAATCATAAAAATCCCGCACGTTACTGGATTCACAACAACATGATCACCATTAACGGGAAAAAAATGGGCAAAGCTTACGGGAACACCATTACTCTTACTGAACTATTCAGTGGCAATAATGTACAATTGGAAAAGGCTTACCACCCAATGGTGATACGTTTTTTCATTTTACAAACACATTACCACAGCACACTCGACTTCAGCAATGAAGCATTACAGGCGGCGGAAAAAGGACTGAAGCGCTTGTGGGATGCATATGAGAATTTGAAAAAACTGGAAGTAGAGAGTACGCAGTCGGTAATAGATGAAGAGCTAAACAAGAAAGTATTAAAACTGGTTGGCGAACTGGATGAATTTATGAATGATGATTTTAATACGGCAAAAGTATTGGCCAATATGTTTGAGCTCGCACCGGTTATCAATGGAATGAAAGATAAAATTATTCCTGTTTCTTCATTGCCCGCAACTACTCTTTCATTGTTGCAGGATCAGTTTAAGTTATACCTCGAAGACATTCTCGGGTTGAAAAGTATAACCGAAGCCGATAACAACAAGCTGAAAGGTGTAATGGATCTCTTGATTGAAATACGTAAAGAAGCTAAAACAAAAAAAGATTTTGCCACTTCTGATCGGATACGCAATCAACTGGCGGCATTAGGTATTCTGTTAAAAGATGAAAAGGGTGGGAGCATGAGCTGGAGTGTGGAATAATTATTTTCTAATGGCTCTCAGCATTTCCCTTTTATGTGGCGGCCCAGGAATTTTCTCAACAATGAATCCCGCAGCAATCATTGCTCGCCGCACATCTCCTTTGGAGCAATATGTTACAAGCACAGATTGAGTTGACATGCTGCTATACAGCAATTCAAAAATTTCTTTTGTCCATAATTCTGGTTGTGCTGAAGGGGCAAATGCATCAAAATAAACCACATTAAATAGTCGTATTGGCTTAAAGCCAGGCAATGATTGATTCGCTTTATGCAAAGTAAACCGTTCAGCAATGCGGACATCTTTTTCCCACTCGCATTCATGCATTTTACCAAAATACTCCTGCATAGCGGGTTCTTTAAGCGCTTCGCAATAGTTAAGCTGTGTATACTCCTCTTTATGAAGGGGAAATAATTCAAGCGCTGTATAATGGATTTCTAAATTTTTTTGTTTTTGTGTTTCTATAAGTGTCAGTAATGCATTTAAGCCGGTACCAAATCCTATTTCAAGAATGCTATATGGTTCGGACAGCTGCAACCGTTCCGACTCAAACAAAAGACCTGCCTTAATAAATACATGTAGCGACTCCTGTATAGCGCCATGTATGGAATGATAAGTAACATTTAATTCCGGAATAGCAACAGAATGAGATCCATCGCTTGTAATGATAATTTGCCGCTGCATCGTTCAAAATTAAGAAGGGAAATAATGTTGTGAAGTGTTATTTTTATTTCCTTCTATTCTTCTAAATCATAAAACAGTAATTCTGTAATGCATTATATATCTCATCTTTCAAAAGATAAAAAACTCCTGAAGCTGATTGAAAATGGCGAAACTCATGCATTGAAAAAAAGAAAAAATATATGCACATATCTCTGTGCTTCTATTATGAGCCAGCAGCTTTCCGTAAAAGTCGCCGATGTAATTTATCAGCGTTTTTTAAACCTGTATGGAGGAAAAGAACCCAAACCGCAGCAAATCCTTGATACTGCTCCCGAAACTTTACGAAGCATCGGCTTATCCAATGCTAAAGTAAGTTATGTAAAAAACGTAGCGCAGTTTGAAGTGGAAAACGGTATGGATGCAAAGAAGCTGAATAAAATGGATAATGAAGAAGTGATTGCATACCTGACGCCAATAAAAGGAGTAGGCAGATGGACTGTTGAAATGTTGCTGATGTTCGCACTTGGCCGCGAAGATGTGTTTGCGGTAGAAGACCTGGGTATACAAAATGCCATGATCAAATTGTATAAATTAAGCAGGGAGGATAAGAAAAAATTCAGGGAAGATATGCTGCGTATTTCAACAAAATGGTCGCCTTACCGTACTTACGCCTGTTTACATTTATGGAGATGGAAAGACAATACACCCGCCACTGCTAAAAAAGAAAAGAAAAAAACTAAATAACAACTTTTTCCATTTTCTTCCACCAGCTTTTATTGATTGATGCACCAAGCCCTGTAGTTTCCGGCACTTCTATAATTCCATTTTGTTTATATAACATTCCCCCTTCAACAGGATCTTCCGAAAACATTAGTGATGTATCGAAATCATAGTGCTCAATAACAGGACTGCACAATGAAAAATGAGCAAAAGCTGTCATTGCCAACCTCGATTCCATAAATGCACCAACCTGCAAATGAATATTGGCAGCCTCAGCCAGTTTAACCATTTTCAAAGCTTTGAAAATTCCTCCCGACTTGCCCAATTTTATATTCATATAATCACAGGCGCCTAACTGTATAAGCCTCTCCGCATCATGTTCGTCTCCGCAGCTTTCATCACTCATAATCGGTATCGGGCTTTCTTTTCTTACGCGTGGTAACTGCATAAATGCCCAGCGCGGTATCGGCTCTTCACAGTGTTGTATTCCGAATGGCGCCAGCGCTTTCAGCGTTGTAATAGCTTCTTCTATATCCCATCCCTGGTTAGCATCAATGCGTAGCGGAATTTCACTGCCCACCGATTCACGTATCGCTTTTATACGCAACACATCTGTTTTTCCATTGTTACCCAATTTTATTTTTATAGCTGGGTATCCTTCATTTTTTAGTTTCAAAGCATCGGCTGCCATTTTCTCCGGATCGCCAATACTTACCGTGTAATCAGTAATAATTGTTTTATTCTTTTTACCTCCGAGATATTTATACAATGGCAGGCCCGCATGTTGTGACGCTATATCATACAGTGCTATATCAAAAGCACTTTTAATACTGCTGTTGCCATAAATAATTTTATCCATTGCAGCAATATGCTCTTCTATCAGCAACGGGTTTTTTCCTTTCAGAAAATTTGCGAAATACTGCCCTACCACCAATCCGGTATCTGCGCTTTCACCGTTTATACTCATGAAAGGGCTGCATTCACCAAAACCTGTTATGCCATCGCTGGTATGAATAATGACAATCACATTTTCTGCATTTTTGATTGGGCCGAGAGAAATAACAAAAGGCTCCTTAAGCGGAATAAACAATTTGCAGATTTCAATTTTCTGTATGGTTATATCACTACGCATAGCCTTCGGGCATGTTAAATTTTAGCATGATTTGTGATTGCAATAACAATATAGTCACTCTTTCGTTTGTAATTCAAACTGCAGCATGAAAAGTATAGAAAGGTTTTTTCTCTTTACCCTGGTGATAATTCTTTCTTGTAAAAAGAATGTGAGTGAATTACCAGTACCATCGAAAAATGGCAGCAATATATTCGGTTGCAGTATTGATGGCAGTTTGTGGGTACCGGCTAAATTTGGCGTTGTTCCTTCAGCACCAATCCTGGAAGCCCGCTATGGAGGCAATAATTCTGTTTTTATAAACGCACGCAACTTTTCATCATCACCAACAGAAACTGAGTTTGAAATATATCTTGAAAATGTTACGGCAACCGGCACTTATCTTTTAAATAAAAACACAGGTATATATCCCTCTAATAGTGCCAGCTATGCCTATTATGTAAAACGAAAAGTAACACCGGAAAACGAATGGATGACAAATACGCAATACACAGGGAAAGTAGAAGTAACCGCACTGGACTCAATCAATAAATTCATTTCGGGAACATTTGAATTTGAAGCAATCAATCTGTACAACGACCCAACGCCAATACGTGTAACACAAGGGCGTTTTGATGTTAAAATACAATAAACCTCAGTCGAATAAAACCCTTAATCCGATATTTGCACTCAGTATGAAAGGTGCGTTATCATTTACAAAAAGATATTTACTCGGATAATCTGAAGCGGGAATAAAAGCTCTTGCTTCGCCATACATATACACCGCCATTCCTATCGGTATTTCATATCCTGCTGCAACGTCAAATGTAAGACGCTTGAACCTTCCTTCACCATTTACCGGGTTGGCAGGCAGGTTATACTTTGCAGTATCAATCGGTGTATCAAATTTATTGGAGACTTTTCCCGAAAGCAATCCGAAGCCAGCCAGAAAATACAGGTTCCACCCCTCTTCAATATTACCCGACCCAACGAGATAGTGCTTCCATCCCATGGAAAAACTTTTTATGTTTAATGCTGCAGCCGATTTAAAATTAATCTCTGAAGGAGTAGCCGTATCTTTCGCTATTGCAGTAAGGGAGTTTTTAAACTTTCCGGGCGATGAATAATTATACCATACATACGCTCCATCCTTAGGGGTAAAATGAATTTCCCCGCGAATTGTTTGCCCGAATGTAAAAAACCGTTGCCCCTTTTTAAAACTATGTGAACCTGTAAAATCGGTACTGATACTGAACAGCGGCTGTGAAAAAGACAGAACGGAAAAAAGCAAAAAGACAGGCAGTAATATGGCGCTTGATTTTCTCAACAGTTAATTCTTCATACAATGTTAAGCAATTAATTGCTCTGGAAAAACTGCAACGGAATAGAATTGGCTACTATATAATTTTGAACTCCTTCATAATACCAGCAGCCCCTCCCAGTTTATCAATACACCACAACACATAACGGATATCAACACAAACTGTACGATTGAGGTTTTTATCAAATGCAATTTTGTGGCCCAATCCTTCATAATTCAAATCATAAGCAAGCCCCATCATTTCACCATTTGCATTTAAAATGGGAGAGCCGGAGTTTCCGCCGGTAATATCATTGGTAGTAATAAAATTTATCAGCAGTGTTTTTTTGATTTTATCAGCATAAATACCAAAATCCTTTTTCTTTAATAAGTCAACCTGCTTTGCAGGTAAATCATACTCATAGTCACCTGCGACATATTTTTCCAGGAGTCCTGCTGCGGTAGTTACATAGTCGTATGAAACAGATGCGCTGGGTTTATATGATTTCACATTTCCCGTGTTGATACGTATGTTGAAAGCAGCATCAGGATACATCAGCTTCGCCTTTACAGTATCTTTTTCCATTATTCCTTTAATGTACAACCTGGCAAAATCATTATTCTTTGCCATGAACTGCTGCGAATAAGGCAGGTATTTACCATTGAAATTTTTTGAAAAAGCACTGGCAAATGCGAATGCAGGATCATCC
>JAEUVI010000399.1 GCA_016787105.1 Chitinophagaceae bacterium
GATGCTGAGATTGTAATAAATACCCAGGAAAATATTTCCCATTGCCAGTATCGGTACGATATAAATTCCTTCACCCCATGCATCTGATTTTAAGGTAATAACCCAATCCAGTACATCACGGTATAGCCCAATGAATAAAAACATAAAGCAGCAGGCTATCACGAAAAACTTCATGATTCTCGCGTATGTTTTTGGTGCGTTTTCCTCTCCAGATTTATTGAAAAAAAACGGCTCTGCTGCCATACGGAATGCCTGTATCATAACAGTTACCATTACTGCCAGCCGATACAGGTTTCCAAAAACACCCAATTCTTTATCTGCCTGTGCGGGGGAAACGTCTACTACGTGCCGGTACACCAGCCTGCTCAGCATATCATTGATCATACCGCCAAGGCCGACGATTATCAGCGGGTAAGCATATTGCATCACCCTTTTCCATAAGGCACTATCAAATGAAAGATTGATATTTTTTAATTCCCTCCATAGTAGCAGGAAAGTGAAAGCACTGCCACACAGATTACCTACCAGGTAGTAGCTCACAGGATCATTGGAATTGTATATTATTTTCAGGAAGCTACTGTCAGGATTCTTTTTTAATAAAGCTGGTAATACGCCAAGAAACAATACAACCACAAGAATATTTACCAATATGCCGGCTACACGAACGAAGGCATACTTGCGCGGCCTGTTTTCCTGTCGCAGCTTAGCAAAAGGAAGCGTGGAAAGTGTATCAAAAAAGATAATCCAGCACATCCAGGTAATATATTGGGCATGACGTTCAAGCCCGGCTGCTCCTGCAATAGCGGGGCGAAGCAAAAAAAGTAATAGAGTAAAAAAAAGAGTCGTTCCGAAAATTGAGATCGAAAGAGTGCTGTAGAGTTTTTGCCTGTCTTCTGTTTGGGAAAACCGGAAGTATGCTGTTTCAAGCCCGTAAGTAAATAAGATATTCAGAAAAGGGATAATAGCATATACCTGCGTAAGGTCGGCTGTAACTGCGGGCTGTTTGAAAATAAACGGCAACGACAGGTTCATCAGGTAGCCGAGAAACCGGCTCGCGATTGTTGGAACTCCGTACCAAAGGGTTTGCCCGGCCAGTTTTTTTATGCCACTCAAGGATTGGAAATTTCAAACAAAAGTAACTGATGGCAGGACAAAAAACCAATTCGTACCGAAACAGTTCCTTGTTATATCTGCAACACTTTTTACATTTAACCAGTCTTTATAACAATTCCGGCACTTGACGGATGCATTCCTGCCTTATGGAGCCAGCAGTTACCATTTCAGTACACATAAAATTTTATTGATGAAAAAAATTCTCTTAAGCATTTCGGTATTATTTATCCTGATAAACTATGCCTCCGGCCAGGCCTATGAGGGTACTGTAGAGTATGATAAGAAAAAGCAACGTGCTTTTATAGCTGAATATCCCTTTCCGTCTGAAGAAGTAGAGGCCGCGATAGTAGAACGCCTCGAAAAGAGCGGGCATAAAGCAAAAGAGGAAAAAGGCCTGTTTAATAGCGATAAAGGCGCTAAGGTTTATAAAAACGAGTACATAGATGAAATAAACCCTGACCGCATGGACTATGTGATAAAAGTAGAAAGAAAGAGCAAAAAGGAATCCGACAAGTCAATTGTATACATGATAATGCTTAAGGATGGGGTAAATAATATTGAGAACCTGGATCTCGATGGCATGGACAAGGCAAAATCCTTTTTGAACAATATGCCGCCTTACCTGGAAGCAACTCATCTTGAGTTTAAAATAAAAGACCAGGAGGACCTGCTGGCGAAATCAGAAAAGAAACTCAAAAAGCTCAAAGAGGACAAAGACGATATGGAAGATAAGATTAAAAAACTCCAGCAAAACCTCGAAGACAATGCAAAGCAACAGGAAAATACAGAGAAAGATTTGGAGAAACAACGGCAACTATTAGACGAACTTAAAGCGAAACGTAGTTCCTGATAACAAGGGTTCTTAAAGTTAGTTGCTTATATCTTATCCTGTTTTTTATAAAAGTAATTTTATTGTCTCAGCTGCCAGCTTCTACTGTGGTTTTGAATATCTATCGTCTGTAATAAACGTTGAATCAGTAAGAGTACGCAGAAACGCAACAACATCTCTCTGTTCATCATCATTCAGTAAAATGCCATTTGCAACGCGGGGATCTACAGTGGGCCCGTTCTGTACGCCGTTTACATAATGCTGTACGCATTGCAGGAGCGTGTTGAAGCGGCCGTCATGCATGTAATTCGATGATATGTTTACATTACGGAGAGTAGGTACTTTGAATTTCAGAGAATCATTTGCGTTGCCAGTAACCAGCATTTTGCCAAAATCATTCAGATCGGTATTGACGGGTAAGCCAATATTGTAAAATTTATAATCAGAAAACAATGGCTCGGGGTGACAGGATGCGCAATTTGTTTTGAATAATTGATACCCTCTTTCCTGCGCGTCAGTAAAGGAATCGGTCCCTTTTTTTACACGATCATATTTTGAATTGGCGGAAGTCATATAGCCCGTGAACTGTGTGAGTGCTTTTAATATTCTGTCCTGGGTTATTGTTTCATCGCCAAAGCTGTTGCGAAACATTTTTTTGTAAGTGTTATCGGTTTCCAGTTTTGCTATAATACCTGGAAATGTTTCCGCCATTTCTATATGACCGGTAATTGGTTGTTGCGCTTCATCGTACAGGCTTGTAAACGCCCCATCCCAGTGAAATTCTTTTTGCCAGGCAAGATTAAAAAGTACCGGCGCATTGCGCAGCGTGTGCGAATGATTGTAGCCATGACTGCGATCGTGCTCAAACGTGCCAAAGCCAGCAACCTGCTGATGACAGGAAGCACAGGGAAAACCACCATCCAGTGACAGGCGGCCATCGTAAAATAATTTTCTGCCCAATTGAAAGCCCTGTTCTGTTAGCGGATTGTCACGAAATTGGTAAACGGGTGCGGGAAAACCATCTGGTACTACTTGCGGTATTGTTGCTGGTAGCAGGGTCTTGGTTTCTTTACGGCAAGAACCGGCAAAATAAGAGATAGTGATGATGGAGATAAATAAAATGGAAATCGTCACAAAGCTCTTTTGCACAGCAGATTTATTTAGCTACTCAAATTACAAAAACTTTGCTGCAATCGAAACCTATATCTACAAATCACCGCTACGAAACTTTCGCCTGCCTGATTTTATCTCTGATTGCTTTTTCTTTGAGTCAAGTCTTTTTTGTTTTGCTATTTTGGATGGCCGCGTAGCAATACGCAATTTTTTCTTTTTCAGCGCTGCTGCAACCAGTTCATTTATTTTTTTCGTAGCGTCTTCTTTATTTTCCAGTTGTGTACGATAGATTTGAGATTTTACCTGCAGGAAACCTTCTTTATTAATGCGGTTTGATAGTTTTTCCAGCAGTATTTCCTTTTGGTCATTATTTAACAACTGGGAGCCGCTGATATGAAATGAAGCAATGACAGCTGTTTCAAGTTTATTTACATTCTGGCCACCTTTTCCGCCGCTGCGTGTGGTTTGATATTGTATTTCGGAATCAAGGGTCATGGGCAATAGTCAATAGTCAATAGTCAATAGTCAATAGTCAATAGTCAATAGTCAATAGTCAATAGTCGGCAACGTTTGAACTTACGAAGATCGAAATCTTTTTTAA
>JAEUVI010000413.1 GCA_016787105.1 Chitinophagaceae bacterium
TTCCGATCTTTGGGTTATCATTTCCGAAAAATGCTTTTGCTGTAGATTCTGTTAATACAATGGATGATGGGTCCGTAATCGCTGTTGCTGCATTGCCTTGTACAAACGGCCATGTAAACACTTTGAAGAATTTCTCATTCACTGTATATCCCTGCTTTTTCAGTTTAGTGTCTCCGTAGGTGAAGGCCTGGGTTTGAGAATACGTAACAACAGTAGCATTTTTTACTTCCGGAATTTCAGCTTCAATCGTTTTGGCAAGAGGCAATACCATATTCGGATCGGTGAACATCTGGTTATTGAAATTCCGGTTCGCCATTACCTGATAAATGTTGTCATATTTTTTATGAAACTTATTAAACGTGATTTCATCCTGCACCCAAAGCATAATGAAGATGGTGCAGGTAATCCCGATGGTGAGGCCCAGCAGGTTTGTAACAGCGAATCCTTTGTGGCGGAAAAGATTTCTCCAGGCAATTTTGAAATAGTTTTTTATCATGGCGTTTGTTTCTATATTTTATATTCTTACTTTAATTGTCGTGAGAGGTCAAACGTGATACGTGAAAATCTCGTTTGCAATTGATTTTTTTCGAATAGCACGGCACTCACAACTCTCCACTGATGACTCACGATTCTACTCCGTTCTCAAACTCTTCACCGGGTTTGTTATTGCAGCTTTTATTGCCTGGAAACTGACAGTAAACAAAGCAATGAATACAGCGATGATACCGGATACCGCGAATATCCACCAATCCATATTTGTTTTGTATGCAAAATCCTGCAGCCATTTGTACATGAAGTAAGCGGCAAGAGGTGTCGCGATAGCAAATGATAATAACACCAGCTTCAGAAAATCTTTTGATAAAAGGTTGACGATATTCGAAACCGAAGCGCCCATCACTTTGCGTATACCAATTTCCTTTGTACGCTGCATGGTGCTATACGAGGCGAGACCAAGCAAGCCTAGACATGAAATAAGGATAGCCAGTATCGCAAAATTCAGGAACAATTTTCCAAAGCGTTCTTCTGCACGGTATTGCCTGTCAAAAAATTCATCAAGAAAGAAATAGCTGAAAGGCCGTGTTGGAACCATTGTTTTCCATTTGTTTTCAATAGCGGCAATTGTTGATTTCGCATTATTGGCCGAAATGTTTACGGCAAGCAGGCTACAACCTTCCGGTTCTATCCGCATGCTAAGCGGCTTGATTACAGTTTGCAACGATCGGAAATGAAAATCTTTTACCACACCTATTATCTTGCCTTCGCGTCCCCATTGTTTGAATCTTTTTCCGATGGCTTGTTGCGGCGAAGAGTAGCCTAACAATTTTACTGCTGCTTCATTCAGTACCATGGCCTGCGTCGTATCTGTCGCAAACTCTTTGGAAAATGGGCGGCCAGCCAGCATCTTCATTTTGAACTGAGGTATATAATCAAAGTCTACAAAATATACGTCGAGATTAGCGATCTGTAAATCGCCTTTTATATTTTCTATTTCAGAATAAGCGCCGGGATTATTTCCACCGGGTACACTGCCTGTGAGTGATACCGATTTTACACCGGGAACAGACGTCACTGCCTGTTTTAATGCATCTTTTGCTTTATCTCCCTGCGTATCTATAACAAGCATTTGATCTTTGCTGAATCCCAGGTCTTGGTTACGCATATACTTCATCTGGTTGTATACAATGATAGTACCAGTGATCAATGCGATTGAAATAGTAAACTGCGCCACTACTAAACCCTTGCGTAAAAGAATACCTCTTGTGCCGGTTGCGAACCGCCCTTTTAAAACAGTTACCGGTTTAAAGGACGATAAAACCAATGCCGGATATACACCTGCGAGCAAGCCAATTGCCATTGCGGCAATGAAAAGAATAGTAACGTTTTTCCAGTTTGAAAAAATTCCTTCGCTGATAGTTTTGCCCGCTAAATGATTAAATGAAGGGAGTAATAGTGCGGCAAGACCAACGGAAAGCAGAAAAGCGATGAAGCATAGTAAAAGTGAATCGCCAATAAATTGTTTCGTTAATTGCGATTTAAGCGCTCCTGCTACTTTTCTTATTCCTACTTCTTTTGCCCGTTCAGAGCTTCGTGCTGTTGTCAGGTTCACAAAATTTATGCAGGCAATAACCAGTATAAATATGGCAATGATGGAAAAAATATAAACGTTATTGATATTTCCTGTTTTGGATCCATTTCTTGTTGATCGCAGGTATACATCTTTCAATGGCTCAAAGAAGATAGTCGGGTACATCTGCATTTCTTTCATCTCTTTTCCATT
>JAEUVI010000428.1 GCA_016787105.1 Chitinophagaceae bacterium
TCCCTCATCAATATATCCGGATTGGCAATTGGTATGGCAGTTGCCATGCTAATCGGCTTATGGATATGGGATGAAATAACTTTTGACAGGTATCACAGTAACTATGATCGTGTAGCACTGGTAGAGCAGCACCAAACCTGGAATGGAACTACCAGTACAAGTCCGGCGGTGCCTTTTCCCTTAGGAGAAGAATTACGGAATAGTTATGGAAGCGATTTCAAATATATTGCTATGGCCTCCTGGCAAGGCGATCATATGCTGAGCAAAGACAATAAGCATTTATATAAGGATGGCATTTATATTGACAAGGATGGCCCAAAGATTCTTTCTTTAAAAATTGTTGCCGGCTCTGCTGATGGATTGACTAATCCCAATAGTATTCTTATTTCCGAAAGCACCGCTAAGGCATTTTTTGGTAACGCGGATCCAATGAACCAGCCAATGAAAATTGATAATAAGCTGGATGTAAAAGTTACAGGCGTTTTTGAAGATCTTCCTTTCAGCACCACTTTCAAAGATCTGAAATTTATGGCTCCCTGGGATTTATATAAAACCTCTGAAGGCTGGCTTGCCGGCGCCGCAACACAATGGGGTAACAATTCCTTTCAATGCTTCGCACAGGTAAATGACAATAGCAGCTTTGCTTCTGTTAACAAAAGAATTGAAAAAGCTAAACTGAATAAAGTAGACGCGGAAGAGAAAAAATTTAACGCCCGTATTTTTTTACACCCGATGAAAGACTGGCACCTGCGCTCCGCATGGAAAGAAGGAATACAAACAGGCGGCCAGATTGAATATGTGTGGATGTTTGCAGTGATAGGTGTATTTGTTTTATTACTGGCCTGCATCAATTTTATGAACCTGAGTACAGCTCGTTCGGAGAGAAGGGCAAAAGAAGTTGGCATACGCAAAACAGTTGGTTCAATTCGTACACAGTTGATTGGACAATTTCTTTCCGAATCAATTCTCGTTGCTTTCATTGCGTTTGTATTTTCAATTTTACTTACACAACTCATATTACCGTGGTTTAACCAGGTTGCGGATAAGCAGATGAATATTCTGTGGGCAAATGGGTGGTTCTGGCTCGCAGGATTAAGCTTTACCGTTATTACAGGATTAATTGCCGGCAGTTATCCTGCATTTTATCTATCCTCTTTTCAACCTGTGAAAGTATTGAAAGGAACTTTTAAAGCGGGAAAGCTTGCCGCATTACCAAGAAAAGTATTAGTGGTAGTTCAATTTGCTGTTTCGGTTGCCCTTATCATTTGCACAATAATAGTATACCAGCAAATACAGCATACTAAAAATCGCCCGGTAGGATATGACAGGAATAACCTGGTAATGATTTATATGCAAACGCCCGATTTTTATGGTAAGTATGATGTGCTGCGCACTGAATTGAAAAAGCAAAATGCTATTGTTGAAATGTCTGAGTCTTCCAATCCTGTTACAAATGTGTGGAGCAATAGCGGAGGATTCAACTGGGAAGGAAAAGATCCAAACCTGGATACAGATTTTGCGACATTTTGGATTACGGCCGACTATGGAAAAACAGTAGGCTTTGAAATTAAAGAAGGGCGTGATTTTTCCCGTGACTTCAAAGGAGATAGTGCTTCCCTGATAATAAATGAAGCAGCAGTAAAGTTCATGAATTTAAAAAATCCTATCGGAAAGGTTGTTCGGTGGGGTGATGATTCTACGGCAACGAAGTATACTATCGTGGGTATCGTAAAAGATATGGTGATGGCTTCACCTTATCAGCCTGTAAAACAAGCTGTATATCTTTTAATCAGCGACAATGTAAATGTTATCAATTTAAAACTGAATCCGCAACAAAGCACTTCTGCATCATTAGCTATTATAGAAAAAGTATTTAAACAATTGATTCCTTCTGCTCCGTTTGATTACCAGTTTGCCGACCAGGAATATGCAAAGAAATTTTCTAACGAAGTCAGGATAGGTAAGCTTGCAGGTTTTTTTACAATACTTGCTATTATCATCAGTTGTTTGGGTTTGTTTGGACTGGCATCTTTTGTTGCAGAGCAGCGTGTAAAAGAAATTGGTATCCGTAAAATAGTCGGTGCTTCAGTATTCAACCTGTGGACATTATTATCAAAAGATTTTATAATACTGGTAGGCATATCCTGCATTATAGCTGTTCCGCTTGCATATTATTATTTGCACGGATGGTTAGAGCATTATGATTATCGTGTTGGTATTTCATTGTGGGTATTTGCCGCAGCTATCGCAGGAGCGCTTATAATTACATTAATAACGGTAAGTTTCCAGGCAATAAAAGCGGCGGTGGCCAATCCTGTGAAATCACTACGAACAGAATAATAGAACTAAGATTTTTTGGATTAATCAGATTTTGAGGAAAACAGGGGAAATCGTTTACAGAAAACGTAACACTTATAACATACAACTTATAACTCAAATAGCCATGATAAAAAACTATCTTAAACTCGCTTTCCGCAACCTATGGAAGCACCGCACCTTTTCAATAATAAATATACTTGGTCTTACTATTGGCATGACAGCCTGTTTCCTGATATTCCTGTATATCAGTTTTGAATTAAGTTATGATTCATTTAACTCAAAGGCCGATCGTACCTACCGCGTGGTAGCGGATATTAAAACACCCACGGAAACACTGAATGCTGGTGGCCCGGCCTGGGCTGTACCACCATTTGCAAAACATGAATTTCCCGAAGTGGAAGCATTCACACGGCTTGCACAGGATAATGTGCTGATACGAAAAGGTGAAATAAAATTCCAGGAAGAGAATGCAATGTGGGCCGATTCTTCGCTGTTTCAAATATTCGATTTCAAACTAACACAAGGAAACCCGCAGACAGCGTTGAAAGAACCCTTCAGTATAGTATTTTCAGAAACCGCAGCTAAAAAATATTTCGGTAATGAAAACCCGATTGGACAATCGCTGCTAATCACCGGAGATGCCTTACCTGCAAAAGTTACGGGAATCATGAAGGATATCCCTGAAAACTCGCAGGTAAAAACGGATGTGTTTTTATCCATGTCAACAGTAACGCAGAAGTTCAATGCAAACCTCGATAGCCAATGGGGCAATTACGGTGCACAAGCTTATCTTCTTTTAACGCCGAATACCAACGCCAAAGCATT
>JAEUVI010000501.1 GCA_016787105.1 Chitinophagaceae bacterium
TTTCATTTTTATTTTTTAAGTTGTTGGTAATGTAATTGTGAATATTGTTTCTTGATTTTGTTTCGATGATACAGTGAGCTCACCACCATGCGCTTTTACAATGTCATAACTCAAGCTTAAGCCAAGGCCTGTTCCTTGCCCTGTTGGCTTTGTGGTAAAAAAAGGTTGAAATATTTTATCGATCACTTGTTGAGGAATGCCAATGCCGTTGTCTTTTACGCTTACTTCAATTTTGCCTTCATGTTTTTTTGTTTTTAAAAATATTGTTGGCTCGTAATTTTCTGCCTGCTGTTTCTTCTTTTCATTAACAGCATAAAAAGCATTGGTAATTAAATTCAGTATCACCCTGCCGATATCCTGCGGAACGACGTTGATTTTGCCAATAGTTTCATCAAAATCAGTTTTCATCGTTACATTAAAGCTTTTATCTTTTGCTCTTAATCCATGATAAGCCAGCCGCAGGTATTCATCACACAAAGTATTTATATCAGTTAATTCTTTTTGCACGCTGCTTGTTCTTGAATGCTGCAGCATTCCTTTTACAATCGCATCGGCACGCTTGCCATGGTGATTAATTTTTTCTTCGTTTTCTTTTATATCATTTGCAATTGCTTTTGCATCTTCTATTTTGCCTGCATTCAACTCTGTTTGTAGTTCATCGATCAACTCCTTATTCACTTCCGAAAAATTATTGACGAAGTTCAGTGGGTTTTGTATTTCATGTGCAATGCCTGCAGTGAGTTCACCAAGCGAAGCCATTTTTTCTGATTGGATCAATTGGGATTGCGTTGATTTAAGTTCATTCAATGATTGCTTTAATTCTATTGTACGCTGTTCTACTTTTTGTTCCAGCATCAAATTTTCTTTTTGCAAACGGCGTGACCTGAACATTACATAAGCCCGTATAACAGAAAGTGCTACGAGTGCATACAGCAGGTATGCCCACCAGGTTTGCCACCAGGGCGGCAAAATGGTAAAACTGAATGTAGCCGGCTGGCTCCAAAGATTATTGGCGCCTTTTGTTATTACCTTAAAATTGTATGAGCCGGGAGAAAGATTATTGTAATCCGGGCTTTGTGCTTTTTTAGTAACAGCACTCCATTGTTTGTCTAACCCTTCCAGTATAAATCTATACCTTGCTTTTTCAGCATTATCGGTATGTATGCCGGTAAACTGGAAACTAACCTGGTTTTGATTATAAGCCAGTTTAAGTCCGGCAGGCATATTAAAAAGCCCGATGGAAGAATCGTATTGTAATTGGTTCTTTCTGCCAAAATTATTTTTGATATTTTCTTTATTGTAAAAGGTATCACTTCTTTCACTCCAGATGCTGTCTGGCAAAGCTTTTAATTCTTTTGATGAATTGAAAAAATATTGCTGTTGTCCGTTGATGGCTATGCCGGTAATATGTGCAGGGTTAATTAGGCTGTCATCCACCGGGGCGTTCATAACCGTTAGTACAAACTGAATGCCCCAAAAGAATTGCTTTTGTTTTGACAGCAAAGAGGTGTTACTGTTTACATCCACAAAATAAAAACCCTGCGGCCTTTCAAATGTTTTTACCTGCCAGTGGCTATTGTTTTTACTTCCAATATTTTCAATAATATTGATACCGCTGCTGGTGCCGGCATATATTTTCCCATCCAGTGTTTCAAGTGCGTACGATTCATTCTCCGTCATACCCTGCTTTTTAGTAAAAGCAGTAACTGTTTTGGCGGATAAGTCTATCATATCCACACCTTCGTTGGTGGAAACCCACATGCGCCCCTGTTCATCCTGCACCAACGATTGTGTAACATTATCACTAAGGCCATCATCCTTATGTATGGTGCTGATGCCTGAAGCATCCGGCTCAATTATATTAAGCCCTTTGCTGGTTGCTATCCATATCCTGCCATCTTTGTCTTCCAGCATTCTCCATACAAGATTTCCTGCAAGGCCATTGCTTGCATTAATATGCCTGAATACATTTGCCTTTGTGTCAAACAACAATACTCCCTGGCCAGCGGCGCTTATCCAAACCCTGCCCTGGCGGTCTCCCAGTATTTCTGATCCATTCCTGAATGGCAAATTTTTTGCCTGGTAAATCTTTACTGTCTTTTTTTTAATATCCATTACACTCAGCGCATTGCGGTTTGAATAAGCCCATATACAACCGTCTTTATCTTTCATCGTTTTTGGTAACTCGCCATATCCTTCTCCCATCTGTATTGCTGCGCCTAATTGCTTCACATAATGTTGGCCTATATTGATTATATCTATGCCTTTGGTATTTCCGGCCCATACGTTACCGTTATCATCTTCTAACAATGACCATACCTCGTTATCACTCAAACCCTGGTTAACAGATAAATGATTAATGGAAATATTATTATTGATAATGTTTATCCCGCCTGTTTCAGTACCTATCCACATTTGTCCACGGTTATCGTTAAACAGGCTTGAAATATTTTTTTCGCTGAGGCCGTTTGCATCACTCATTTTCAAAAGGGTGTTGTTTTCAATATCCAGCACTTCAAGTCCGCTGTCTGGTTTAGCCTGCCAAATGCGTCCTTTGCTATCCTCTGCAACGCTATAACGAAGCGGAGCAGCTTCAATACTTTGGTCTTTTGAGAAATGCAGCAATATCGAACTGTCCGGCTTTACCATGTCAATGCCGTCATGCGTAGCAATCATAA
>JAEUVI010000544.1 GCA_016787105.1 Chitinophagaceae bacterium
ACAGTCTGATAAATTCGCCCGGTTGTTACGTTGTTATTTTGTGAAGTAAAAATATTCAGGAACCGCTCATAATGACCTAAATCAAGATCTGTTTCCGCGCCATCTTCTGTAACATAGCATTCTCCATGTTCGTATGGGTTAAGGGTGCCAGGATCGACATTTATATAAGGGTCAAATTTCTGGATAGTAACACGCATTCCTCTCGCCTGCAAAAGTTTTGCAAGCGATGCTGCTATAATTCCTTTTCCAAGCGACGAAGTAACACCTCCCGTAACAAAAACATATTTAGCCATAATACTTTTTTATCCTATAAAGGATATTTAGGTAATCAGAGAATTATTTAAAAAAATTTAGCCCTGCCAAAAAAGATTATTTCGACAAGAGAAAATCTAAAAATTCAATAGTTAAAGAAAACTGAGCCCAATCCAACTTGACCAACGGAAGCATAAAAGAGAATAAATTCCGGGAGGTCGTGCAAACCTACGGTAATTTTTCAGGATAGGAAAATCCTAAAAGTTACGATGTGGACAAAATATAGACATCTGCTTCCCCTTGTACAGTCAAGATTTAAGAATTATGACTAAAGAGGTGTATGCCAATAGTTTTTACTTAAAAGCGATGTATTTAGATTCGGCTTTAATAATATTATTAAGAAAATTTTTCATTTCCGCATATTGCGAAGGCAATACATTTTCGCGATTCATCTTGGCTTTCCGGATAACGGTTAGTTTATCTGGACCATTTTTTACAAATTTCAGAGAATATGTACTCTTGTTAAAAGTAAATGTTTGATCCGCTGGCACTTCTGCAATTTTTTTACCCGATGGTATCTTAATGTTTACAACTGTTTCATACTCTTCAACATCTTCATACCGCCAATATTCGAGAGGAAACTTCCTCGTTTCTGCCGAGAAATTATCTATTGTAGCAATAGCGTCTCCGTATGGAATACGGAACATCCTTAAATCCCCTACTTCTATCAGTTCATTTTTTATCACGCACTCGTAATCATATTCAACCGAATCTACCAATTGATCCAGCCCTTTAAATGAAACAGCTTGTAGTTTTATTGGGTTCTTGTAACTACCGCTTACGCTTTTTTCCATTTCTTCTTTTTGTTTTTCAGGGCTCAGCGATTTGTAGCTACTGCGCATACCACTTGAAAGTGAGCCTGTTTTCCGCACCCTGTTGCGCATGATCATATCTGCATCCTGGGTAGATATATCCACTATTCTCTTAATTTTTTCCGGCATTCTGGTGACTAAAGGTATTGGCATAAGTTCACTCGATAATGAAGCATCTTTTTTAGGAATTATCAGTGACATGGCGCCTGCAACTGTATTAGGCAAGCTACCAAACGGAAGATTATTGTCGGTTAATTCAATATAATATTCCTTCCCATTTGCTTTCAGTAAGGCTATGCAATGGTTAAACTCAACGCTTGGCAAAAGCATCTCGTGCTTTCCATTATCCCTTGTATCTACTAATACAAGCCTTGCGTCAAGACCCGCCATTTCTGCAAGTGATACAAATAGGCTTGATAAGTCTTTACAATCACCTAACCTTGTATTGAGTGTGACGGCAGCTTTTTGCGGTACATATGCACCTTGCCTGAATGAAACAGAGCTATAGCGAATATTTTGCTCCAGGTAATTGTATATTAACCTGGCCTTTTCCAGGTCAGGCAAATTTTGCTTTCCTGAGAATATTTCGTTGTATGCTTCTTTCAGTTCGTACTCGTTTTCTATTTGCGTATGGCTGATATCGCTATACCAATTCGCTACATCGTTCCAGGATTTAATTGTGGACACATGCAAAACAGCCCCAGCATCCGTTAATGGTGGCATATAAGCTTCGTCTTTGACTGCCGGCACATTTCCTAATTCCCATTTATATAATTTATAATCTTCCGCATCACTTTCTATTGGCTTTAAATCCGAATTAAGCATCTTAAAACTAACAGGCACTGATTTATCTACAAGCAGACAATAACGGTTCATATCAGATGGAACAAACGCATTGAAATAAAACTGATCCCAATATTCTCTGGCCAGCCTACCTCGCGAATAATCCTGCAAACGGTATTTGATAATTACAGCATCACCAGCTTCAAGTGATGTGAACACCATTTCATTCCCATTCTTTTCAGCAGTAAGTTTATTTCCATTTTTCTTCACCACTTCTGCTTTTTCTATCAGCAAATTTTGTGTGTATTCGTTATAAGGAATGTAGCTTTCTTTCCATGTATCGATGCCTTTTTCCGTATTGATACCGATTACCATTGTCACATATTCCTCCGAGGCTCCTTCGCCATGGACAATCACAAATTTTTCATCCAATAAATAATAGTATCCGTAATCCTTTGACACGGTTTTTGAAGATGATTTACGGATCAAATCATACAAATCTGTTTCGGGAAAAGACTGGTACAAATCTTTTTTGTTTTCAATATCTCTTAGTTTTTTCCTTGTATCATATCGTTTGGCGTCGTAATACAACGCTTTTTTAAATGCACTTATCGCCTCTGGCTTATTGTCTAACTGTTGTTGGATAACACCTGTATTTTCCCAGTAAGTCGACACGTAAGGCGCAAGCGCAAGGGTGCGATTAGAGTATTCAAGGGCTTTTTTATAATCCTGTTGTTTGAAATAAAAATTTACCATCCCTGCTATCAATTCTGCGTCGTACGGAAACAATTCCACCATACGGTTGAATATTTTTATTCCTTTATCCTTTTTGCCCTGGTCAATATACTCCTGTGCCAGGCTTTTGCTGATATTATAATCATAATTATTTTTCAGAAAATCCTCATAAACTTCCAGCGCTCCGGAGATATCCTTATTTGCCTTACTCTTCAGGTTATACATCATAATAACAAACGATCTGTTCTCCGGGTATTTAGAGTACGCTTTTTGAATATTCTTGATTGCATCCTCTACTTTTCCCTGCGAGCCAAGCAAGTTGATACGTTGTTCCAGGACATCTTCATCTTCACCATAAATAGCAGCCATCTTGTCAAGTAAAGAAAGTGCCTCTTCATATTTTTCTTCGTTGGCAAGTTTATCAAGGTTGAGTTTATATGTAAGAAAACATTCAGGATCTTTTTCTTTGAATCTTTCTACTTCCTGCGAAATAAGTGTGCGGTTATCATCCTTAATTAGGCATTGCAACAGTTCAAAACGAAGCAATGAATTATCCGGATCTTTCTGCAAAGCCGTCTCAATTACTTTTCTTGCTTCATATGCCTTCTGGTTGCGCAGATACACCTGCGATAATAAAATATAATTAATAAAATTTCCCGGCGATTCTTTTATTCGTTGTTCAAAATAGGCTTCAGCAAAATGGGTTAATGATTCTCCTGGCATGTTCCCTGTTTGCTTAACATATGCCTGCGGCGAAGCTATACTCGTAAGTCCCGGGATAGCGTTCAAAGAGTTGTCTGTAAAACGAACTATAAAATTTGCACTTGATGATCCGGAGTAGCCTACTTGCACCAGCACACGATTGTACCCTTTCTTTAATTTGCAATAGTTCTTATAACAATCCAACTCTGTTACCCGTTCATGTGATTCCGAAAGTATAAGGGCATCATTTACCCACACTTTGATACTTCCGCTAACACCTGCATTCAACAATACATCCATATCCTGAGGTGCATTTACAAATGATTGTGCATAAACTACAGCAGTTGAATATGGAATATGGGGGTTCAAAAACATCCATCCATCTCTGTTAGTAAAAGAAGGAGTAAACCATTGAATATTTGCGTTGTTCAGGGATTTAAACGTAGCTGAACCTTCCGGGTGTTCAAGCGGCCCATTTGATTTATAAAATCCGCTTCCTGATAAATTTTCAAAAGGGCCTGTAAGTTGCCACTCTGTTACCGACCCCATTTTAGCATATTCTTCAACTGATTTGGAAAATTCATTGGAGAAAAAAAGATGCATTCCTTTTACATAATGTGCTGCACTTTTGAGTGACCCGTTAAATCGTGCTTCATTTAAAATTTTCTCCATCAACTCAAGCTTCCGCTTATCAGTCTTTTTTCCATAAGCACCGAGAACGGAACCATTGAACCAAAGTGCGTATATATAAGGATTCGCATCTTTTACTTTTGCTACAACTTCTTCTGAAAATCTATTTGCAGCTTTTTCGTCGCCATCAAATGTTTTCAGGTATATGTAAGTTATGTAAGCATCTACAGCAGTAGCAGGATCATCCATTGCTTTTTGCAAATGTTCAAAAGCCTGCTTGCGATCATTATTGTGAAGCGCTTCCCAGGCTTTATCATATTCGGATGCTAAAAGAAAAAGTGGGCAAAAGAATATTGCCAGCAATACTATAAGAGGCTTGCGCATAATCAATGGTTAAGGAGGTAAAAATAATACCCACAATGTATAATTGAAAGTGATTATGCAAAAAAATAGGCTATAAGTAAAGATAGTTTTTATCTATAACCCATTATCGTTCAATCTTTTTATAACTAGCTACCACGCCTCTTATAAGTGAAGAACTGAAACCGCGGTGTTCCATTTCATTAAGACCGGCAATAGTGCAGCCCTTGGGTGTTGTTACTTTATCTATTTCCTGTTCCGGATGTGAGCCTTTTTGTAATAAAAGTTCCGCAGCACCTTTTACAGTTTGCGCAGAAATCAATGAGGCTGTTGCTGCATCAAAACCGATTTCAATGCCGCCCTGTATGTTGGCTCGAATATAGCGCATAGCATAAGCGGTACCGCATGCACCAAGAATAGTGGCAGCTTCCATCAGCTTTTCATTTATAGTAACTACTTTGCCAAGCTTACTGAAAAGTTCGTT
>JAEUVI010000561.1 GCA_016787105.1 Chitinophagaceae bacterium
GCATTGAGGATGCGGAAATACATTGCCATTTTTATAAATGATCTTCTCTCCGGTGGCAGGCCTAAAAAGAGTTTGATCCAAAAATTGCTGAAAGCATTTACATGATGCAAGTCTATCGGGTGGGTCATATCGTGTATCGGCTGATGATCGCCACCGAAGAAATCGTTTGTTTTTAAAGGGGTCATTGTTTCAATAGAACCACCACCGCAAACATTTTTCCAGTTTTTTAAATCCAAGATAAACCAGAAAAAACGACTGATAGCAAATTTTTCAAAATGCCGGATGGTAGGTTCCATGATTTCAAATGGATGTACCGACTTTTCAGGTATTGCGGCCGGGCCAAATGCATCACGTAGTTTTTCAGTTTTGATAGGCCGCAGCAAAGTATACTGGTCATGCATATTTGATAAGGCTTAGGGATAAATCCCTATTGTGATTGGTTAATGGTAATGTTAATTTCGACTACTATAAAATTATTAATTATTACCAAATGGTAATAATCCTTTAGAATTACTGCCCTGTAAAAAAATAATTTACCTCCTCTGATTACGGCTTCATACAATTCCTTCCCGTGGAAATATTTTCAAATGGCAGCATTGTTGTGTTTTTACTTTTTTCATTTGTTCGGCTAGTATAAGTTACATTATAACCTAACCAAAAAACCTTTTTATGAAAAAAATTTATCCTTTATTGTTATCAGTCTTATTTTTTACAGCATGTGAGAAGACAAAAGAATTGAAATGGCAGGACGAAAATGATGCAGCACGGCATGAAGGTGGGGGTAGAAATGAATGTCTGTTGACAAACGTTTCGAGCGAATATGGACAGGAATCGTTTGAGTATGGAAAAAAAGATCTCGTGGATAAATGGACTATACAGTACCCTGACTATGATGTTTATTTCTTACTCGAACGCAATTCTGCGGGCAGGCTGCTAAAGGCAAATTGCTATGATGCATCTGGCACTATGATCAATATTATTAAATTTACGTACAAAGGAAATGATGCTGTAAAAGATACCTGGTACGATCCGGTTACAAATGAGGTTGTAGACGAATTGGTGTATACGCGTAATCATCGCGGAAAAATAATTAAAGCTGTTAGTGAAATAGGCGATTACTATACAGTTTTTACCTATACTCCTGATGGTGATAATCTGAAACGCTGGAAATATTTTGTCGGTGGTGTTGCTACCTTCCAGGGTGACTATACTTATTTAAACCCATATAAAAATCCGTTTTCAGCAGTCAGGGGCTTGGACTATGGCTTTGCTTTTTTAAACTCACCTTTTTATAATAACAAATTATACTCTACCAGCGAGCAGTTTTCTTATTTTGATGAGAACGGTAATCTTGTGATAGATTCGGACCAGGATCCTGCAAAAACAGTAGCTACAGCAAATTCAAAAAACTTTGTAGTTACTTCGGATTTCTATAATATCCTCTCAGATGATTATGTACATTTTGTTTTCGACTATGAAAATTGCGGGTCGTGTAAAAACTGCAATACAAAAACT
>JAEUVI010000564.1 GCA_016787105.1 Chitinophagaceae bacterium
TGACCTACAGGAAAATCAAAACAAACCGGGTAATGATAATTCTTTATTTTTTCCAGCACAATATCTTCCAGCTTTTTGCCGAAATCGTCTGTATCTGAATCTGTTTTTACTTTGAAGCCGCCGACTATTAATCCCTTAAGATCGGAAAGTTTACCACTGCGTTTCAGGTTCCAGAACATACGATCAATGCTATATAAATATTCACCGGTATCTTCGACAAATAAAATTTTTCCTGTAGTTATAAGATCAGAAGCTGATCCAGCCATGGTTTCTAATGTTTTCAGGTTTCCTCCTACCAGCATCGCCTCAGCACTCCCTCCCCTGTTACAACCATTTGGCGTAGCCACATATTTCATTTTCACACCGGCAAGTGCATCACGTATGGAGTTGATTGTTTCAACCTGTATCGGCTCTGCTTTTGCCCAGTCGTCCGGAAAACTGTTGCACATCTTGGAGTGAATGGACGCAATATTAAGCCTGGAATTGATGTACGAATGGAATACAGTAATATCGCTGAAACCTATTACCCATTTTGGTTTCTCTTTGAATTTATCCCATTTCATCTTGTCGATAATCCGGATACTGCCATAACCTCCTCTTGCTGATAAAATTGCTTTTATCTCCGGGTCGTCGAGCATTTTTTGAAAATCATTTGCCCGCTCTTCATCTGTACCTCCAAATGTAAAATCTCTCTTACCAATTGCTTCGCCCACCCGTATTTTATAGCCCCAGCTTTCTATCTGCTTCATGGCAGGTTGAATTTCTTCAAGTGTAATATACCCTGCCGGTGAAGTAATACCAATTGTATCTCCCTGCTTTAAATAAGGCGGGATGATTTGTGTTGCTGTTTCATCACTTGCAGTAGCACCTGCAAATGATGATAAGGCAGCAGCTGATACCAGCGATGAAGACGAAAGCAAAAAATCCTTGCGGTTCATATTTTAAAGATAGCTAAGAGTTTAAAAGAGGGAAAGAGAAAAAAGGGGTTTCTCAAAATTGTAATAGCCGGTGAATGATTGGAAGCATTTTCTTGCCTGGGTACATAGTTTTCAGGGTTTTGGGCAATGGCTGTTAATGCGGTATTTTTGCAGCCCGTTTCTATTGCAGCTCAATAAAGTAATACAGCACAAGTGAGTGACACAAGGGACGGTGAAAAGAATTACTGAAGCTGGTAATAAAAAATAAAATGAAACAACCCAAACGATATTTAATTACTTCAGCGCTGCCTTATGCCAACGGATTGAAACATGTTGGTCACCTGGCAGGCGCTTATATACCTGCGGATATTTATGTACGTTACCTGCGTGCGCAAAAACGCGATGTGGTATTTGTGTGCGGCAGCGATGAACATGGTACGGCTATTCCCATACAAGCAATGAAAGAAGGCACTACGCCTAAAGCTATTATTGATAAGTATCACGCTGAAATGAAGCAGGATTTTGCTGATCTTGATATCAGCTTCGATATTTATCACCGTACAAGTGAGCCATTGCATCATGCTACATCGCAGGAGTTCTTTACTTATCTTGATGAACGTGGTGAACTGGAAACAAAGGAAACAGAACAGTACTACGACGAAGAAGCAAAAACATTCCTGGCCGATCGTTTTATAAAAGGCACCTGTCCCAATTGCGGCAGCGATCGTGCCTATGGCGATCAGTGTGAAAACTGCGGAAGAACATTAAGCCCGGATGAATTGATTAATCCGGTAAGTACATTGAGCGGCAAAGCCCCGGTAAAAAGAAAAACAACACATTGGTATTTGCCATTGGGGAAGCATGAAGCTTTTCTACGGCAATGGATCCTCGAAGATCATAAAGACGACTGGCGCTCAACTGTAGTAGGCCAATGCCGTAGCTGGATAGATGGTGGGTTGTTGTCAAGAGCAGTAACCAGGGATTTGGATTGGGGGATAAAAGTTCCTGCCTCCCCAAACCCCTCCAAAGGAGGGGCTTCTGAAGAGGCCGTTAAGGGTAAAGTTCTTTATGTATGGTTTGATGCACCTATTGGTTATATCAGTGCTACGAAGCAATGGGCTGCTGATAATGATAAAGACTGGGAGCCTTACTGGTATGATAAAGAAACAAAGCTGGTTCATTTTGTAGGAAAAGACAATATCGTTTTTCACAGTATCATATTTCCAATCATGCTGAAACTGCATGGGAATATTTTACCGGACAATGTACCTGCAAACGAGTTTCTCAATCTTGAAGGCGATAAGATGAGTACCAGCCGCAACTGGAAACTCGATATGCGTGATTATATCGTTGACTTTGTAAAAAAAGAAAATGGTGGCGGGCAATGCGTTGACATGTTGCGCTATTATCTTACACAAATAGCGCCCGAAACAAAAGACAGCGAGTTTACCTGGAAAGGGTTCCAGGATGCGGTAAACAGTGAGCTGGTTTCCATATTTGGAAACTTTGTAAACAGAACATTTGTGCTGATGCATAAGCTGTGTAATGGAAAAGTACCGGTATTTCATAACGATCTGATTGATGACACAGACAAGCAGTTGATAACAGATATAACTGCAGCGAAAGAAAAAGTAGAATCATTAATTGAACAGTATAAATTCCGTGAGGCATTGTTTGAAGTGATTGACCTTTCCAGGAAAGGCAATCAATACATGCAAAAGAAAGAGCCGTGGATTGTTGCAAAAAAGGCCTCCCAAAATCCATCTGAAGGAGGGACTTCAGAAGCCGAAAGAATAAAGGCACAAAATGAAATTGACAATACCATTCATTTATGTCTGCAATTATGTGCCAACCTTGCTGTATTAATCAATCCATTTTTACCCAATACCGCAAAGAAAATGCTGTACATGATGAAAGTGGTAGACAAAATGCTGGATTGGGAAAATGCGGGTAAAATGAAATTACTGAGTGTAGGTTATAGTTTGAGAGAGCCTCAATTATTGTTTCGCAAAATAGAGGATGATGAAATAAGCAGGCAGATTGAAAAACTGAAAGCAGGATTGATAAAGTCTGAAAGTGAAAAGTCGGGAGTCGGTAGTAAGAAACAAGAATTAAAAGAAAAAGAAGCAACTGCTATGAAAGAGCAAATACAATATGATGATTTTGCAAAACTTGATTTGAAAGTAGGCACTATCATTGCGGCTGAAAAAGTAGAG
>JAEUVI010000298.1 GCA_016787105.1 Chitinophagaceae bacterium
GGCTATCCGCGTATAGCACATGTAATAGGAGCGGATTTACCCAAACTATCACAGATGCGGCCCGGCGAAACAATACAATTCACCATGACTGCAAGAGAACGGGCAGAAGAATTATTTTGCAGGCAGAAGCGGCACCTGCAGCAACTGGAATATGCCTGTACATTCCGGCTGGAAGAATTTCTCAAATCCTGATTATGTTTTCAGTTGATATCAATTGTGATATGGGTGAAGGGATTGGCAATGATGAATTGATAATGCCTTTTATCAGTTCAGCAAGCATTGCATGCGGCTATCATGCGGGAAGTGAAGAAACAATGAAGCAAACAATTGATCTGTGCCTGGAATATAATGTAGCAATCGGAGCTCATCCTTCTTTTCCTGACAGGGCAAATTTTGGCCGTACTGAAATGGATTTATCTTATGCTGCCATATATGGTTTGGTAACCGATCAACTAATTGCTATATCCAAAATCGCAAAGAACGCAAACGCAATACTTCATCATGTAAAGCCGCATGGTGCATTATACAATATGTCTGCGAAGAATATTGTACTTGCATCAACAATTGCAAGAGCAGTTAGAGATTTTGACCCTACACTTATTTTATATGGGCTTGCCGGAAGTTTTTCTATCGGCGAAGCGGGAAAATATGGTTTGAAAACATACAATGAAGCCTTTGCCGATCGTACTTACCAGGATGACGGCTCATTAACATCAAGAAAGCAACCTGGTTCGCTGATTGAAAGTAGTGTGCAGGTTACAGCGCAGGTATTGCAGATGATAAAGCAAAAAACAGTTACTGCCGTTTCCGGACATACGGTACCGGTAGTAGCAGAAACAATCTGTATTCACGGCGATGGTGAACATGCAGTTGACTTTGCAAAGGCTATTCATCAAACACTCAGGGAAAATAATATTGTTAAAAAAATTTGACGATACGGTAAAGCCACATCGTAACAGTGCTATATTGGGCGCTGCTTTCCTTATGGCTACTTCGGCGGTAGGGCCTGGTTTTCTCACACAGACATCATTGTTTACAGAACAATTGCTGACGAGTTTTGGCTTTATCATTTTTATTTCCATCCTGCTGGATATAGGCGCACAGCTAAACATATGGCGTATAATAACTACAAGTGAAAAAAGAGCCCAGGATATAGCAAATGAACTATTGCCCGGACTCGGCTATTTTTTAGCAGGCCTTATCGCATTTGGTGGCCTTGTATTTAATATTGGCAATTTCGCGGGCACTGGATTAGGTATAAATATCTTAACCGGAATAAAGCCCGAATACGGCGCCATTGTAAGTTTTGTAATTGCATTGGGAATATTCTGGTATAAACAAGCAGGTCATTTGCTGGATCAGTTTACCAAACTATTGGGCATTGTTATGATCGGACTCACAGTTTATATTGCTGTCATTTCTCACCCTCCTGTTGGAGAAGCATTATACAGAACTGTGTGGCCGGAAAAAATTGATGTGATGAAAATAGTAACGTTGGTTGGCGGTACTGTTGGAGGCTATATTTCATTTGCAGGAGCGCATCGCTTATTGGATGCAGGTATCAAAGGTTCTTCATCATTGCAGCAGGTTACCCGAAGCGCTGTGAGTGGTATATTGATAACATCAATTATGCGTTTTGTATTATTTTTTGCCGCACTTGGCGTGGTATGGCAAGGAGTAAAACTTGGAACAGATAATCCTGCTGCTGTTGTTTTCAGATCTGCTGCCGGGCAAACCGGGTATATTTTCTTTGGAATTGTAATGTGGAGCGCGGCTATTACATCAGTTGTCGGTGCATCGTACACTTCTGTTTCATTCTGGAAAACATTGTCACCTTCTATTGCTAAAAATGAAAAAGCTGTTATCAGCCTTTTTATGCTGCTATCAGTTATCGTTTTTGTATTGGTGGGTAATCCTGTTCGCTTATTGATAGTAGCCGGTGCTGTAAATGGAATTATTTTACCGCTTGCATTAGCTGTAATATTAATTGCTGCCGCTAAAAAGAAAAAAATTGTTCAGGAATACAGGCATTCATTGGTTTTGCAGCTAATTGGTTGGCTGGTTGTAGCTGTAATGAGTTGGATGGGATGGGTGACGGTTCAAAACACCCTCTTCCATTGAATAAATGATCATTATCAGGATATAGGCCTCTTATAAAATTATAGAGTCATCCGATACAAATGCAAGACAGTAGAATTGTTTAGTTGAGATTACAGTAGTATCACAGCTTAATCGAAGCTTTCCCGAAAACGGGCTGTATATCGTTTTCGGGTGGCTTTTTTGTTTTACTTTTTTTCCACAAAAAAAGTAAAGAAAAGATTGCCTTATATAGTTCTTATCTTATAGCAGAAAAGATATTTAAAACTTCCTCTTAACTTTATCACATCTCAATTCCATTATCATGAAACAATTGTTCCTGTGCATTTGTACTTTTTTGTTGGTT
>JAEUVI010000102.1 GCA_016787105.1 Chitinophagaceae bacterium
TACAAGACAATATGCAGCCTGTACAAAAGCAGTTGGAATTGAATAAATTTTCGGGAATGTACAGGGAGAGAAAATGATATTTTCAGAGGAAAGAATTTTTGCGATAGAAAACCGGCAATTAAAAGTTGACCGGTTTTTTCAATATAATATTGCCTTGTTTATGGTTTCATTTCATAATCACGGTAATCCCGAAGCCTTTTTATTGCAAAGTCCCATAAGATTTCCGGTTATTCTGATTATTGCAGGAGTTAAAAAGTAAACCTATTTTGTGTTCCGGATTTGCAAAGATCACTTTAATCCTAATTCAATGATTGTATGAAAATGACAAACCTGCTGAAAATTGTTTTTCTTTTTCTCATTGTATTCTTCCACACAAAAGTAAATGGCCAGCATAATTTCAAGGAAGGATATATCATAGATTTAAAATCGGATACCATTAAAGGTGAAATAAAATATCGCAAGTGGGATATTATGCCGAAGCGTATCGAATTCAGAAAAGGTAGAGAAGCTGTTTCTGTATTTTATGGTCCTGCTGATATTAAAGGGTTCAGCGTTTCCGGAAACAATTACCTGGGAGTTATTGCGTCTCTTGAAAAAAGCTCCTGCAAAATCCATGAACTGGACTACAAGGCGGATTTTAAACTCGTGGTTGATACTGTTTTTCTTGAAGAGATAGCAGGAGGAAGTAAGCCGGTATACTATCACAAAGATTATAAAGGGAAATTGAATTTTTTTATTGCAAGTGATACTGGGATTGCACCGCTACTTTATAAAATATACCGCCAGGAGGATATAGACTATGGAAGACAGATGACAACGGTGGCCAAGGATGAAAGGTATAAAGCTCATCTATATGCATATTTACAAGATTGTCCCGCTATTGGAAACAGTATTAGAAAAATGAATTATGAATTAAGAGATTTTCTCCGCCTTTTGGATGAGTATCATAGTTGTAAAAAAAAATGACCGTGATTGAGTAAAAAGGAGCAAACTGAATCAGGTTTTGTTTTAGAATAAATTTTTTGAATGTTGGCTTAAAGAAAAATGGTTGATGCCTTTCACTCTTTATCGATACTTACAGAACTTCCCAGCCAGGCCATTATACCCATACCTGTTTCAATAGCGTTTTCATCTATATTAAAAGTAGGAGTGTGTACACCTGCTGTAATTCCTTTTTCTTTGTTCATCACACCAAGGCGGAAGAAGCATCCTGGTATTAACTGGGTATAATATCCAAAATCTTCAGCGCCCATTCTCTTTTCTGTTTCTTCCACATTTCCCTTACCCATAAATTCTGTTGCTTTTTCTACTGCCAGTGCATGGAGTTTTTCATTGTTGTAAACTGATGGATAGCCAACATCGATATGCAAATCCAATTCGCCACCCATGCTTTGCACCAATTTATCTGATAGTCTTTTTATAAGTTCATGAGCTTTAAACCGCCATTCTTCATCCATAGCACGAAATGTTCCTTTCAGTTTTACTTCATTTGGTATCACGTTTGTCGTCGTTCCTCCCTGGAATGAAGTAATAGACAATACTGTTGGATTATACGGATTATTGTTCCTGCTTACAATTTGCTGCAGGCTTACAATAAGATTGGATGCAATTAGTATAGGGTCGACACATAAGTGTGGTGCTGCTGCATGGCCACCTTTTCCTTTTATGGTAAAATATAATTCATCAGCGCTTGCCATTACTTTGCCATCACGAAAACTAAGCTTACCAATTTGCAAACCGGGATGAACGTGCAATCCGAAAATGGCTGAAGGTTTTGGATTTTCCAATACGCCATCCTTTATCATCAGGCTGGCGCCACCGGGATTTTTTTCTTCACCTGGCTGAAAAATCAGTTTGATGGTTCCTTCCCATTTATCTTTTAACTCATTTAAAATTTTAGCAGCACCGAGTAAACAGGTTGTATGTACATCATGTCCGCAGGCATGCATCAAGCCTTCTTTTGTCGATTTATAAGAGATATTATTTTCTTCCTGTATCGGTAATGCATCCATATCCCCGCGCAATGCAATTGCCCTGCTTTGCGGATTCTTTCCTTCAATAAGGCCAACAACACCTGTAACCGCTTTTATTTCAAATGGGATTCCAAACTCCTTCAGTTTCTGCTGAATGAACTTTGAAGTTTCATATTCTTCATAGCTTAGTTCAGGGTTGGCATGCAGGTAATGCCTCACTTCTATAAATTCCGGTGCATATTTTTTTGCCAGTCCTTTTATTTCTTCTTTCAGCATATTCGTATCCATTGCTCAAAAATAAATAATCCCGGCCTGAACGCAAGACCGGGATTATTTTAAATAAGTTGAGCAGATTTATGGATTATCGTCTGTATCTGTATCCAGTTTTACTTCTATCACATCATTAATAACAAATACCCCTTTTGGAAAATAAGTATTCAACCGTTTTTGATAGGCTTCAGCATCTTTCCTTTCTTTAAAATTGCCCACCTTCAGTTTAAAATAAGGTGATTGATAAATAAGGTAGGGTTTCAACTCAGGGAAATAAGTATATACCTGTGTTTTCGCGGCAATTGCATCTTCCCGTTTGTTGGTGTTTGCTACCAGGAGGCGAAATCCTTTTCCTACACGGCGTGAATCACGGCTGGTTACTTCGTTTATTTCAATTTGTTTTTTTACCAGCATATCAAGCCGCTGGTCTTTGTGTACAATCACAGAATTGGTATCAACAGCTTTTTTCCACGCTGAGTCCTGGGCAAATAGCGAGGATGTAATAAAAATCGAGAAAAATAGTCCAATAAGTTTCATGTTTCGCATATACTCAAATTTCAAACCAAAAACTAATAACCAGCACCCGCACCAGCTATATTTTCAACCGGGTGCCAGGTTGTTTTTATTTCCTGCGTATCCATAATGAAATAAGGCGATTGCCCTTCATCACTATACCAGTTTATTTTATCATATAAACAAATCCGCTTCAGGTTCAAAGCTGATTTTTCCTGTATCATTCGCCGTGTATCAGAATCATTTTCGCAGTAAATGGTTGCATTCACATCCATGTGGTCTGCAAACCAGGAAATGAGTTCTTTTACTGAGCCTGTTAAGATATTAACAACCCCGCCGGGCAAATCGGAAGAATTTAACACTTCTGCAAATGTTACTGAGCAAAGTGGTTTTGATTCCGAAGCAAGTACAACGCAGGTATTTCCACCGGCAATTACCGGCGCAATTACAGAAACCAATCCAAGCAATGAATCATTTTGCGGGGCAATAATGGAAACAACACCCATTGGTTCCGGCACAGAGAAATTAAAATGCGAGCTCGCAACCGGATTTACGGAACTGTATAATTGCTGAAACTTATCGCACCAGCCTGCATAATAAATCAATCTGTCAATTGCGAGGTTTACTTCTTTCTCTGCTTTTAGTTTAGTAGAATCATGCAGTATTAGCTCTTCAATGAATTGCGCTTTTCTTCCTTCCAGCATTTCAGCCATACGGTATAAAATCTGTGAACGGTTGAAAGCAGCACGTCCGCTCCAGCCACTAAATGCGCTTCTCGCAGCTACTACTGCATTACGAAAATCTTTTCTCGAGCTCAGGCACACATTCGCCAATTTTTTTCCCGCTGCATTTACCGGAGTGTAATAACGGCCAGATTCAGTGCGTGGAAATTGTCCGCCTATATAAATTTTATAAGTCTTCAAAACTTCAAGTCGTTTGGAAGAAGCGGGTTTTTCTAAACCGTTCTGGCTTATGTTGAGGTTTGATTTTTTTATAAATGTTTTGCTCATTTTACGCGTTTAAGACGTTTAAAGGTTTAAGGGTTATTTCCTTCGTACTCCCTTTACTTCTGATTTTTGCAGATATTCTATTAACTTTTGAAACATTGCGCTTACTACCACTGCACATTTCTTTTGATACTTTCCATGCATCTATTTCCTCGAACCTTTTGATTGTTGCCATTGTATACTTTCACGAATTTTTGGAAACCTTTAAACGATTTAAACTTTTAAACCTTTTAACCGATAAGGTTTACATAAGCTGATAACCCATGCAATCCGCCTTCTCTTCCAAATCCACTTTCTTTATAACCACCAAATGGAGAAGTGGGATCAAACTTGTTGAATGTATTTGCCCAGATAACACCTGCCCGCATCCGCTTTGTCATATTGAAAATCTTTGAACCTTTATCTGTCCATACACCAGCGCTTAATCCATAAGGACTGTTGTTGGCTTTCTCTATCACTTCATCATCTGTACGGAAAGTGAGAATGGACAATACCGGCCCGAATATTTCTTCCTGTGCTATCCTGCTGCTTTGTGCTACATTGGTAAACATTGTTGGCCGGCACCAGAAGCCTTTTGAAGGCAGGCGACAACTGCTTTCATACATCTCAGCGCCTTCCTGTTTTCCTAATTTTAAGTATTTATGAATCGTTTCCAATTGTTGCTGTGAATTAATCGCGCCGATATCCGTATTCTTATCCAATGGGTCACCTACAATCAATGTTTCAATCCTGTCTTTTAGTTTGCGTATTACTTCTTTCACTATTGATTCCTGTACATACAGTCTCGAACCCGCACAACATACATGCCCCTGGTTAAAATAGATTCCATTAATTACACCTTCCACGGCCTGGTCAATGGGTGCATCTTCAAAAATGATATTCGCGGCTTTGCCACCTAGCTCAAGCGTTACTTTTTTATTTGTTCCTGCTATTGCACGTTGAATAATTTTTCCAACTTCAGTTGAACCTGTAAATACAATCTTATTGATGTCTGGATGATTTACCATCGCAGCTCCCGTAGCACCTGCGCCTGTTATTATATTTACAACACCCGGAGGTAAATCAGATTCCTGTATTATCTCTGCCAGCTTTAATGCAGTTAATGGTGTCGTCTCTGCGGGTTTCAGTACAACCGTATTTCCTGTTGCCAGTGCAGGAGCTATTTTCCATGCAGCCATCAGTAAGGGAAAATTCCAGGGAATAATTTGTCCGGCTACACCTAACGGTTCTGTTCTGCGATTTGGAAAAGCATATTCTAATTTATCGGCCCAACCTGCATAATAAAAAAAATGATTCGCAGCAGTTGGTACATCAAAATCGCGGCTCTCCCTGATAGGTTTACCGCCATCCAGTGTTTCAATAATGGCCAGTTCCCTCGCTTTTTCCTGTATCATTCTAGCTATCCGAAAAATATACTTGCCCCTTTCCTTTGCCGGTATTTTTTTCCAATACTTTTCATAAGCATTGCGCGCAGCAGTCACAGCTTTATTTACATCTGTTTCAGATGCGTCCGCAACTTCACTCAGTGTTTCTTCCGTTGCAGGATTGATAGTGTTAAAATATTTTTTTGACGAAGGCTTTTGCCAACCGCCATTTATAAATAAATCATATTGGCTATTTATTGAAGCAGCACTTTTACTTTCCGGCGCAGGTGCATAAGACCAATTGGTATCAAATTTCAACTTGATAACGTTTTTTTTCGCTGCTGCTTTTTTCTTTGTTACTACAGGCATACAATTTTATTTATAAAACCAGCGACAGCAACACTATTTATCTTCTGTTGTGTCACTCACTTGTACGTTCGTTAATTCTATTCAGCAACCCACCCCGGTCATTTTAGTTAGTTAGCCTTTTCAATTCACCTCTCCTTCCGAATGCTTTCGAAATCTTCGACAAGGAGGGTATGAGCCCTTATCCTATTTATAAATGAGTTTACGGTTACTAAAAGTGCCTTCGATCTAAGTTCCCCTTTTAGGGGGACAGGGGCTCCTAATCTATACTAAAATAATTCGCCGCCTGGTACACACCCGTCTTTTCCTTTACTATCTGCATCAATACATCATTCGCTAAACTGCTTGCACCGAACCGAAACCATTCATTATTCATCCAATCTTCTCCCAAAGTTTCTTTAAGCATTACCAGGTAACGCAATGCCAGTTTTGATTTTGAAATACCACCTGCTGGTTTCATGCCAATCATCTTGCCGGTTTTATAATAAAAATCACGGATAGCTTCCAGCATTACCAGTGTTACCGGCATTGTAGCAGCAGGTTGAATTTTTCCGGTTGATGTTTTTATAAAATCGGCTCCGGCATACATAGCGATATCACTTGCACGCCGTACTTTGTCAAATGTTCCGAGTTCGCCTGTTTCCAATATCACTTTCAATCTCGCTTCACCACAAGCTTCTTTTACAGCGGCTATTTCATCAAATACAAAATTATATTCGCCTTCGTGAAATTTGCCACGGCTGATTACCATATCTATTTCATCAGCGCCCTGCGCTACCGCGTACTTTGTATCACTGATTTTTACGGTTCTTGTTGATTGGCCACTTGGGAAAGCTGTTGCTACCGATGCGATTTTTATACCAGAGCCTTCTACTGCTTTCTTTGCTGTTTTTACCATTGATGGATATACGCAAACAGCTGCTACTGTTGGTAAGCCGGGATAAGCATCATGAAGGTGTTGGGCTTTATAACAAAGCTGTTTCACTTTGCCTTCGGTGTCTTTGCCCTCAAGCGTTGTAAGGTCAATCATGTTTAGCACCAGCTTCAGTCCATTCAGTTTTGTTTCTTTTTTGATGCTGCGTGTAGTAAATCTTGCTGCCCTTTCTTCCACACCTACCTGGTCTATATGTGGCGAAAGGCTGAAATCTGGCAAGTGTATTTTTGATGAAGTAATCATGTTATATACAAGACTTCAAAAGTAATTTATTTATGAGCAAGACAATGTATAATAAAATTAATGAGTACTTGCCGGAAGCTGTAATAAAAGTTGTTGGACTATTTATTAATCCGATTGTGATTTAAAACATAGGTATAAAATGAGCTTATTTGTTTTTTATGTCAATGGAATAAATATCTTTTCTTCTGTCCAACAGGTTTTTTACACTGCCATGAAAATGTAAATCTTCAAGTAGCTCTAAATCCACGTCTGATATAAGTACCATTTCAGTATTTGCGGTAGCTTCACTCTTAATGCCATTTGACGGAAATGAGAAATCACAAGGAGTAAATACTACTGCTTGTGAATAATGCAGGTCCATGTTTTCTACTTGCGGTAAGTTTCCTACACTTCCGGTTATTGCCACAAAGCACTCGTTTTCGACAGCCCGTGCTGCGGCGCAATGCCTCACCCTCATATATGAATTATGTGTATCAGTAAGGAAGGGCACAAATAAAATCTGGATTCTATCCTCAGACAGGATTCTTGCCAATTCAGGAAACTCTACATCGTAGCAAATGAGTATACCAATTTTTCCTGCATCAGTGTCGTATGATTTTATAGTATCTCCGCCTTTTAACCCCCAATACTTTTCTTCATCTGGTGTCACATGAATTTTCTCATACATCTCTGTATTACCGTTGCGGTGGCATAAGAAACCTACATTTTTCAGATTGCCGTTTTCCAGCAGGGGCATGCTGCCAGTTATAATATTTACATTGTACTTCATTGCCCACTGGCTGAAATTATCTTTTATCTGGTGTGTATATTCAGCAAGTTGCCGCATAGCATCTGCCTCGTTTTTATTTTTATCAAGGGCCATAAGCGGAGCGCTGAAAAATTCGGGGAACAATGCAAAATCTGATTGGTAGGCCGAAATGGAATCAACAAAGTATTCTGCATTACGGAACATTTCATCGATTGAATTATAGTACCGCATTTGCCATTGTACCATGCCGAGACGCACTTTCCGTGTTATTCTTTTTTGGGCAACATTTTCGTCTACATAATATACGTTGTCCCATTGCAAAAGCGTGGCATATTCATGGCTTTCTATATCGTCTGGCATATAGTTGCGCAATACTTTTTTCACATGAAAGTCATTGCTCAATTGAAAGCTTAAGACCGGATCGTAAATTTCTTTCGTTTTCACTTTGTAGATGTATTCCTTAGGCTTCATAGCATCCGCATACTTGTAATAATTAGGTATCCTGCCGCCAAATACAACTGCCTTCAGGTTTAGCTTTTCACATAACTCTTTCCGGGCTTCATACAAACGCCGTCCTAAACGCCTGCCCCGGTAGTCGGGATGGATAAAAACCTCAATACCATACAATACATCGCCTTTTTGGGTATGGGTAGAGAAAGAGTAGTTGCCTGTAATTTCTTTGTAACTATGATTGTCTCCAAAAATCGAATAATCGACTATAATAGATAAGGCGCAGCCAACAATTTTTTGATCAAAACAAATTACAAGCTGCCCTTCGGGGAATTTTGTAATAAGTGTTTCAATGGCGTTGGTTGACCACAGGTTGCCCTGCCAATTTTTATAAGCGGCCCGCATGGTTTCAATTAATTGCTTATAATCTTCAATTGTCAGGTTTCTTATTTCAATTATTTCTGCCATAGTAATTGTTGTATTGATGTTTCGCGGCGTAAAGGCAATTGATATTTGTATATTTCACAATATAGCCCGTCTGTTATACTTCTTGAAGTAGCTATCGTATTATATCCGGCTTCAAAAATAACTTATTTATGTGCAATGAATGTTGATATCAAAATATCCGGGGTTCCGGGAGTTTTTTACTTTTTCGTCGTCAAATCCGCTAAGATTTAAAATAGCTGAGCATTCTTTTATTTGAAAGAGAGTTGTTGAATATTATTTTTTAATAACTTTCAAAAAACCAATCACATGATGAGAAAACTGAAATGGCTTTACGGATTACTTTTTCTTCTTTTGCTTACATCATTAATGTATGCACAGGAAACATTTCCTGTAAACGGTGTAGCCGATTCGCGCAGCGGAACTTATGCGTTTGTAAATGCTACTATTGTAAAAGATGCACAAACAACAATCAAAGACGCCACACTGGTTATTAAAGAAGGAAAGATTATCAGCGTAGGCGCTTCTGCAGCTATTCCGAAAGATGCTGTTATTGTCAATTGCGCAGGTAAATACATTTATCCATCATTAATTGATATTTACAGCGATTATGGAATTCCCATTCCCCAACGTCAACAGCAGGGCGGTGGTTTTTTTGCTGCACAGCAATTTACAACCAATACAAAAGGCCCTTACGGATGGAACCAGGCTATTCATAGTGAAGTAAATGGTTTTGCATTGTTTAATGCGAATGAAACTAAAGCAAAACCACTCAGAGATATTGGCTTTGGTTCGGTATTGACACATCAGAAAGACGGTATAGCAAGAGGCACGGGTGTTTTTGTGACACTGGGCGATGACAAAGAAAACCTGCTTATTGTAAAAGAAAAAGCATCCACACATTATTCTTTTAGTAAAGGAACTTCTACTCAAAGCTATCCAGGTTCGATGATGGGGAGCGTAGCATTATTGCGGCAAACTTATCTCGACGCACAATGGTATAAGAGTAAGCCTGCTAAGGAAGGAGTAAACCTGAGTTTACAATCATGGAATGATAACCAAAACTTGCCGCAGATATTTGATGCTGCTGATAAATGGGGCGATATACGTGCAGATCGTATCGGCGATGAGTTTGGGGTGCAATACATAATTAAAGGAGGCGGTGATGAATACCAGCGCATCAACGATATTGCTGCTACAAAGGCAAGTTTTATTCTTTCATTAAATTTTCCCGAGGCACAGAATGTAGAAGATCCGAATGACGCACGGTTTGTGTCACTTGCAGATATGAAACATTGGGAACTTGCACCAACCAATCCCGCAGCTTTTGAAAAGGCGGGAATCCCTTTTTGTATAACGTCTGCTGATTTGAAAGACGCGAAACAGTTCTGGACGAATCTTCGTAAAGCGATTGACTATGGATTATCAGAAACAAAGGCATTTGAAGCATTGACAAAAACACCTGCTACTTTATTAGGAGTGTACGATAGAACAGGAAGCCTTGATGCTGGTAAGCTTGCGAATTTTTTAATTACTACCGATCCTTTATTCAATGAAAAAACAAAGATTGTTGAAAACTGGGTACAAGGAAAAGAATATACAGTAAACAATGATGCATGGATAAATGCATCGGGAAATTATAATCTTGTTATTAGCTCCGGTGGTACTTCGTCAAACTATGTACTTGAAGTAAAAAGTGCAACCTCCGCGAATGTTATAGCGAAAGATACATTGACAGGTAAGTTCAGCTTTGATGGTAAAATGATACAGCTATCTTTTTCACCGGTTGCTTCCAAAAAAGAATCAGAGAAAGCAAAGCAAAAAGCAGATGTGGCTGTTATCCGTTTGAGCGGTGTAAATAATGGAGCGATATGGCAGGGTAATGGGATAGATACAAATGGAAAAGCTGTTTTGTGGTCTGCAACATTACTGAAAGCTACTTCTGCTACGGATAGCATAAAAAAGAGACAAACTCATGTTACCGGAAAAGTAATTTATCCATTTGTTGCCTATGGTTCGGAGCAGATAGCAAAACAGGAAGATATTCTAATTAAAAACGCGACTGTATGGACGAATGAAAAAGAAGGTAAACTCGAAGCAACAGATGTATTGGTGAAAGGAGGAAAAATAGTACAGGTTGGAAAAAATATTTCCGGCGGCAGTGCAAGAGTGATTGATGGGTCTGGAAAATATTTAACACCCGGCATCATTGATGAGCATTCACATATTGCAGCATTCTCCATTAATGAAGGCGCGCAATCAATAACATCGGAGGTGAGAATCGCGGATAACCTGAATCCGGAGGATATTGATATCTACAGGCAGTTATCCGGTGGAGTTACGTCATCACATATCCTGCATGGCTCTGCTAATACCATCGGGGGACAAACACAATTAATCAAACTCCGCTGGGGTGTAAATGACGAAGCGTTAAAATTTAAAGGAGCTGATCCATTTATAAAATTCGCATTGGGGGAAAATGTAAAGCGAACTGCGGCGTCACAGGGTAATACGCGTTTCCCGAATACAAGAATGGGAGTAGAAGAGGTGTTGATGGATGGCTTTACAAGGGCAAGCGATTACCAGAGACAACTGAAAGAAGCGGAAGAAAATAATAGAAAGAAAGGCGCTGTGCCAATAGTAGTTCGCCGTGATTTAGAATTGGATGCATTGGTGGAAATAATGAATAAAAAGCGTTTTATCACTTGCCACTCCTATGTACAGCCGGAAATTATTTCAACAATGCGGGTAGCGGAAAAGTTTGGGTTCCGTGTAAATACATTCACCCACATATTGGAAGGATATAAAGTTGCAGATAAAATGAAAGAACACGGTGCAAGCGCATCTACGTTTTCTGACTGGTGGGCTTATAAGCTGGAAGTACAGGATGCGATTGCTTATAATGCGGCAATCATGCAGAAAGTAGGATTAAATGTTTGCATTAATTCCGATGATGGTGAAATGGCCAGAAGGTTAAACCAGGAAGCTGCGAAAACAATAAAGTACGGTGGCGCAACGGAAGAAGAGGCATTTAAGATGGTAACGTTAAATCCTGCGAAAGCCTTGCATGTGGATGATAGAGTAGGGAGCATCAAGGTAGGTAAGGATGCGGACCTTGTTTTGTGGAGTGACAACCCATTGAGTATTTATGCAAAAGCCTTATACACAATTGTAGACGGTACAGTTTATTTTGATCGGGAGAAAGATTTGGAACTGCGTAAGCAGATCGCCGAAGAAAGAAACCGGCTTATCCGCAAAATGATAGCAGAAGGAAAAAGCAGCGGAACTGTATCTCCTGCAAAGCCGAGTACGCATATTGTTTTAACATGCGGCGATCATGCGCACAATCATGCCTTGCTGGAAGAAGATGGCGATGATGTAATGAATAATAACAATCAAATTGAAATGAAATGAGAAAGTTGCTTTTTATAAATATTCTTCTATCGCTATTAGTAACAGGTGTATCAGCGCAGGACGATGTATATCCTGCGAAAGAATACAAAGGGTTACTCTTTATAAAGAATGCCACCATACATGTAGGTAATGGGCAGATTATTGAAAACGGTACGATACAGGTAAATGATGGACGGATTGAAAAAGTAGGTAAGGATATTCCGATACCTGTGGATGACGTGAAAGTATTTGATGTGAAAGGCAAGCAGGTATATCCCGGTTTAATATTGTCTGCATCCGATGTTGGTATCCGCGAAATTGGTGGCAACGCTGTCCGTGGCAGTAATGATTTTTTTGAACTGGGAGACTATAATACCAATGTACGTTCAATAGTTGCGTACAATGCGGATTCCAGAATTCCCGGTACATTGCGGGCGAATGGGATTTTATTCGCAAACTCAATTCCACAGGGAGGTTTATTGCCTGGTGCTTCTTCTGTAGTACAACTTGATGCATGGAATTATGAAGATGCGGCATACAAAACAGATGTAGGTATTCATTTCAATATGCCTTCATTATTGAGCAGGCAGGGAAGACAACAATCTCCGGATCCGGTAAAGCAGGGACTCGAGAATATTGAAGAAGTAAAACAATTTTTCCGCCAGGCAAAAGCATATCTCAATGAAACTGTACACAAAGAAACCAATCTAAAGTTTGAAGCCACCAGAGGTTTGTTTGAAAAGAAACAAAAATTTTTCGTTCATTGCGAAATTGTACGGGAGATTTTGATTGCAATTGATTTTGCAAAAGAATTTGCTTTCGATGTTGTATTGGTTGGTGCTTCAGAGTGTTACCAGGTAGCCGATTTGATTAAGCAAAATAATATCGCAGTTATCCTGCGGCAGGAGCATAGCTTACCAACATTAGACGATGATGATATTGATCAGCCATTTAAAACGCCTGCAATTTTGCAGAAAGCGGGTGTATTATTCGCATTGAACGATGAGGATGAATCAACCCGTTACCGTAACCTGCCGTTTAATGCCGGTACTGCTGTTGCTTATGGGTTAACAAAAGAGCAGGCACTAACTGCCATCACATTGAATGCGGCGAAAATACTTGGTATAGATGATCGTACCGGTTCTATAGAAGTGGGAAAAGACGCAAATATTATAGTTTGCGAAGGAGATATACTCGATATGAAGACAAGTATCATTACCGATGCATTTATACAGGGAAGAAAAGTGAGTTTGGAAAATAAACAGACGCAGTTGTATGAGCGATATAAGACGAAGTATGGAATAAATTGAACGATAATCCAGTGTGCTGAAGCAAGTCTTCAATGTTGAATCCCTTTTTTACTATTCTATTACTTTATAAGTTGTAAACAAAAGATTTCTGAATAATAAAATAATTTCCCTTTGGCCGAAAAGGACAATAAAACAAAAGTATCGAGAATAAAAAAGCAGCTTGCCATTGTAGTTTTTGGTTCTACTACAAGGTTGGGCCGCTTGTTTGATATTGCACTGCTGTGGGCTATTTTACTGAGTATTCTTATTCTTATTTTAGAAAGTGTTCCCTGGATGAATGAGCGTTTTGATGTTTTTTTCAAAGTAGCTGAGTGGACGATTATCATATTGTTTACAATTGAATATATCATCAGAGTTTGGGTCATCAGAAAAAAATCGGGTTATATTTTTAGTTTTTTTGGCATCATCGATTTTTTATCCATTGCTTCTTTTTATTTAAGTCTTGTTTTTCCCGGGTCAAGGCCCTTATTGATGTTAAGGGCGATTCGCTTGTTGCGTATTTTCAGGATATACCAGCTTACCCACTACTTGTCAGAGAGCGCCATACTGGGAAAGGCTTTGATTAAAAGCCTGAAGCGGATTACCGTTTTTTTAAGCGTTTTGCTCGTTATTGTTATTATACTCGGCACTATTATGTATGTAGTAGAGCAAGGGCGAAATGGCTTTGAGACAATACCCCAATCTATTTATTGGGCAATTGTTACTATTACTACTGTTGGTTATGGTGATATTACACCTGTAACTACGTTAGGTAAAATTATTTCTTCTGTTATCATGATGTTGGGTTATGCTATTATTGCCGTTCCTACTGGTATTATTACATCCGAGTTAACCAAAGAAAGAGAAGAGGCCAAATTTCAGGATCTGAAGCGCATAGGCGAGTGTGCTTCCTGTGGGTTGGATATATATGATCCCAATGCCAATTACTGCCGCAATTGCGGCAAACCATTACCAATAGAGAAAACTATAAAGACAGATGTTGAAAATATTTCTGAATAGTATGAAAATGCGGCGAGATGAGTGCGGAATCAGGTATCGTGATCATACATGTATTCAAAACAGAATGTGAGTTTGGAAAATATGCAGTGATGCTGAAATGGTCAGATAAATTGAGTGAAACAAAGCTTCTCTTTGTAAACAAAACAGGCCGTCAATTTTGGCGGCCTGTTTTATTTAATATTTATATATAATTACGTTGTTACTATAAGTGGGCAAAAATATATTTATATAACAACTCGGTACTGCCATTTGGTAAATCTAGAGATAAATTACCAGCTGCTTCTACGGAAATCAAGTCCATATAGATTTGCTCTACTAAATCTCCTAATGCTTTTAAGTTAATATATGTTGTGTTACTAGTGCTTCGAGTCGCCATATTCCCGTCCCACTGGGTGGCAGGTAAGATTACTACATTATTCGGCGGATGATTGTCAACTGTAAAAACGTGTTGTAAGCTGGGGTCTGATCCGTTACGATTATAAAGGCTAAAATCATGAAAAAAGGCATTACGCAAGGAGTAAATTGCGTTTATCTCAAAATTTTTTAATCCCGTGAAATATTGTAGCGATTTTTGTATAGCCGATCCATTTGTAATTTTTGTTTTTGAGCTAGGTCTATAACATTTGCCAATTTGATCTAGAATTGTCATGTAGCACATTGCGCCAGCTCAACTACCTAAATGGCCATATTTACATCCAGAATCGGGCTGACCTGTCGCTACATTCCGGCCAGTAATTTTTCGGGCATCATGTAGTGCGGCTGTTAAACAAGATTCAAGTATTTGCCCCGAGGGTATTTGATAACCTTGTAAATCAAGATGTATTTGAATTGTATTTATTATAAAAATCTTTTGAAATAAAAAAGTAACTGCTGGACTTGAGTTTCGTTATACCGATTTCTTTGCGACCCATTTCGAAGCAAAAAAGACGTACCTCATTGCGGCTAGTGCAAGCAAACTAACTAAAGAAAGTTTCAAGGCATACGAAAAAGCATTTCCATTTACCGCTGAACTTTTTGTTTCAAGACAAGGAAGCACTTCTGTTATATTCATAGCGGTCTCACTAAAATTATAGCTGAAATAACATCCATAATTTTTTACGGATTCTTCAAGCATATGCTCTCGTTCTCTGTTTTTGTTATGCCACGTACTTACAGCAATTTCCCAGGCTTTCCCATTGAGCCCTAAGCTATTTTTTGCCCTTTCGTTATCATACATTTTAAGTTCTTGAGAAAGCTTTGAATATTTGGAATCACTTTTTATAAAATAGCCGATTATCCCAATGATCGTTGCTATTATAGCAACGTAGAAAAGTGTTTTTATTTCAGAAGCAATCTTTGATTGTGCATTTTCATTAATGTATTCTAGTTTTTCTTTTTTTATTGAAGCTTCAATTTTAATTATTTTTTCTTGTGTGGGTAGAGGCGGAGGGATAACGTTTAGTATATCTTTCAAATCGTCAATCTGAGCTGCTATGGTCCAGTCGGTTAACCCTTCATGCCATACTAAGGTATCATTTGCTATTTTACCTTTTAACTGGTCTTTTGTAAACGGCCCGCTTGATGTTCCAGAATTGTTATAAAAATATATCATGTAGTATCTTAAAAGTCCGATTTTTTTAATTTGAGATTCTCTCGGATATTCTTCTCTATATACTCAAAAGATTACACAGGGTAAGTAGTTTTTTTAAGTAAATATTCTGAATTTACATAGAAATCAATTAAATATACAAACTACCTATTAGATTTCAAAACATTGACGTTAGCTGGATATGATGTTAAACAAAACAAACCATCAAAATTTACAGATAGTTTTTATGGAAAGAGAATTGATTTACGTATCCTTCCCATGGCAATCCATAAACTTCTTACCACTGCCGCAAGGACAAGGATCGTTGCGATAAATTGGCTTACAATAGTTAGAAGTATGTTTTTATAGCAAATTCATATTGTTCAATGAAGATAGATTTTATCGCGCTGATATTATTTTGTTCATAAAAAATAAGCATTGCTTTTTTATAATCTGTAGAGTCTACTGTCCGGAATGAAAGTGGGCAATGATCATTTGCCAGCAGAATGGAATTGCTGGTGATACGGGCTGTACGTTTGTTGCCATCTGCGAATGGCTGAATATAAGATAGTAATACCAGCGTCAGTAACGCTTTCTCGGGAACAAAGGTTTTGGTATTGATGAGCAAACACATTTCTTCCAATGCTTCCCTGATTTGAAACTCATTATCTAATGGTCTGTAATTAGTACCGGATATACCCACACGTCTTTTCCGGATATTCCGGTCAATACCCAGATCTTTTACAAGAATGCTATGAATATCTTCAATACCACGAACTTTTAACGGTTCCAGGTAATCTTTCTGCTCAATTATGAATTGAATAGCTTCCTTGTGATTTAATAGCATGGTAGCATCACTTTGTGGTTTACCTGCTGCTGTTTCTTTAGCTTTCAGTAATCGTTCAGTTTCAAGCAATGAATAAGTATTTCCCTCAATTTGCGAAGACTTCCAACTAAGGTCAATTGCGAGACGTTCCATTTCCTTTTGATATTCTAAAGCGGTAAGATCACTGATATGCTGTTGAAAGAGTTTATGTAATTGCTCCAGCTTTATCTTTTCTTCATTAGTAAAAAGATCCAATCGGGGCAAT
>JAEUVI010000108.1 GCA_016787105.1 Chitinophagaceae bacterium
CAGCAGCTTTCCTTCTGGGAATACTATTGAGAGTCGCCCAAATATTGTATTGGTAATGTGTGAGTCGTTCAGCATGTATAAAAGCAGTATGAGTGGCAATCAATTGGATGCTACGCCATATTTTAATTCACTTACAGAAAAAGGTATTTTTTTTAACCGTTGCTTTACACCGCATTTTTCTACAGCAAGAGGTTTGTTTGCAACGCTCACCGGCATACCGGATGTGCAGCTTTCCAAATTCTCTACACGCAACCCGCAGGCATTAAAGCAGCATACTATTATCAACAATTTTGACGGATACGATAAAATGTATTTTCTCGGCGGAAATGCAGAGTTTAACAATTTTGACGGGCTGCTGAAAAATATCGAAGGGTTGCAGATGTACACGGAAGGAAAGTTTAAGTCACCTGCAATTAATGTATGGGGAATCAGTGATAAAAATCTTTTCCTGGAAGCGAATGAAATGTTCGCACAACAGACAAAACCTTTTTTTGCAATTATACAAACGGCAGATAACCACCGGCCATTTATGATACCGGAAGAGGATAGTGATTTCGAGAAAAAAGAGTTGGAGCGGGATACGCTCAACTATCATGGATTTGAGTCAGCAGCGGAGTTTAATTCATTCAGGTATTCTGATTATTGTTTTAAGAAGTTTATGGAAGCAGCGGAGAAAGAAAATTATTTTCATAATACCATTTTTGTTTTTATAGGCGACCATGGTGTGTCGGGAAACGCAGAAGCAGTTTATCCTGCTGTATGGACGGATCAGCGGTTGACAGACGAGCATGTTCCATTATTATTCTATGCTCCTTATTTGTTGCAGGCACAAAAAAGAAATGAAGTTGTTTCGCAGATTGATGTACTGCCGACAATAGCAGGCTTATTGCACCAGCCATATTTAAATACTTCGCTGGGAAGAAATGTTTTGTCTCCGGATAAAAAAAATGATTATGCGTTCACCATTCATCATGATGAAGGGCGGATAGGAATGGTAACGAATTCGTTTTATTTTGAAAAAAATATAAACTTTCCGGACGAGCATTTATACCCGCTTGATAATTCCATTTACACTTATTCAAAACAACAGGTAGACTCAATAAGGGACCGGTTATCCGAAGTTACGACGGCTTACTATGAAACCTCCCGCTGGATGCTTATGAACAATAAGTGACCTGCAATCGGTTGTCATAAGATATTTTGATTGAGGTTAAGCAGTTTTCCCATTTTTCCACAGTATAAGTTTTCAGGTATTACACGGTATTGGCCTTCAATGCTTATTTTTGCCCCTCAATTAAACCATTAGACTGTGGCATTGATAAAGAGTATTTCTGGTATTAGGGGAACGATAGGTGGTAAACCAGGGGAAACACTTTCTCCGCTTGATATAGTAAAATTTACAGCAGCTTACGGAAAAATTATCCAGGCGGGTTCGTCTTCAGCGAAGCCTGTTAAGATTGTTATTGGCCGCGATGGACGTATCAGCGGTGAGATGGTGCGAAACCTTGTCGTTAATACTTTGGTAGCGTTGGGTATTGATGTTGTTGACCTCGGCCTGTCTACCACACCAACGGTAGAAGTAGCAGTAACAATGGAAAATGCGGATGGCGGAATAATACTTACTGCCAGTCACAATCCGAAAGAATGGAATGCGCTTAAATTATTAAATAAAGACGGCGAATTTATTTCTGCTGAAGCAGGTGCAAAAGTGCTTGAAGAAGCGGCAAAAGAAGATTTTTCTTTTGCGGCCGTTGATAAACTCGGCACAGTAAGAATTGATGACTCTTACCTGGCAAAGCATATTGAAGCGGTTGTAAATTATCCGCTCGTAAATGCTCCGGCTATTGCTGCAAGAAAATTTAAAGTGGTTGTAGATGCTATCAATTCTACCGGGGCCACATTTGTACCTGCCCTGTTGCGTGTGCTTGGTGTGGAAGATATTATTGTATTAAATAAAGAAGTGAATGGAAAATTCGCTCATAACCCGGAGCCACTGCCTGAGCATCTTTCAGTACTGAGCAATGAAGTAATAAAGAATAAAGCAGACCTGGGAATCGCCGTGGATCCGGATGTAGATCGCCTTTGTTTTGTTTGCGAAGATGGAACCATGTTTGGCGAAGAATATACACTCGTTGCTGTTGCGGATTATATTTTAAGTAAAAGAAAAGGGAATACTGTCAGTAATATGAGCAGCACCAAAGCGCTCAAGGAACTGACAATAAAACACGGCGGTCAGTATTTTCCTTCATCGGTAGGTGAGGTGAATGTGGTAACAAAAATGAAAGCCGTAAACGCGGTGATTGGCGGTGAAGGAAATGGCGGTATTATCGTTCCTGATTTTCATTATGGCCGTGACGCATTAATCGGTATTGGCTTGTTCTTAAGCCATCTTGCGGTGTATGGCAAGAGCATCAAATCATTGAGAGGATTGTATCCTGATTATTTTATTTCCAAGAATAAAATAGAGCTTGATAAAGGATTTGATATACGTTCTATTTTCGAAAACATACAAAAGCGCTATAAAAACAATCCTGTAAATACGGAAGACGGGTTGAAAATAGAATTTGATAATGATTGGGTGCATCTCCGCACTTCCAATACTGAGCCTATCATCCGTGTATATGCTGAAAGCGATTTTGAATCTAAAGCCAATCATATGGCGATGCGGCTGATGCAGGATATCAAGGAGTTTATGTAGGATAGAAGCTGCGAGTTGTGAGCGGCGAGCTGCGAGACTTTATTTCCAGTAAAATTTCTTATTCAAAAGATTTTAATAAGAACGGAGGTGTTGCTCCAGCGGAGCAAAATGTGGGTAGATAAAAATCCAACAATAGGAAAATGAGCCCCGTAGGGGCGATATATTTTATATAAATAGAACATCTTCATACCCATCTTTGGTGACCCGCTCATCCCGGCTTATCCGTATCTTTGCGCCTCATTTAAAAAGCTCGTGACTTGTAGCTTGAAACACACGCAATCATATGACGAGAATCTACTTTGATAACGCCGCAACAACCGCCCTTGACAAAGAAGTGCTGGATGCCATGCTTCCCTACATGACTACCCATTTTGGTAACCCTTCGTCTATCTATTCTTATGGCCGGGAAACAAGACTGGCTATTGAAACAGCAAGGAAATCTGTAGCAAAATTATTGAATGCACATCCCGGTGAGATTTTCTTTACCAGCGGCGGTACAGAAAGTAATAATACAGCTATTCTTTCTGCTATCCGTGATCTGGGTTGTCGCCATATCATTTCTTCATCTATTGAACATCATGCGGTATTGCATACTATAGAGCATTACGATCACCTTGATGAAGTAACGAGCAGTTTTGTAAAATTGTTACCCGACGGTCATATTGATTTGGAAGATTTAGAGGAACAACTTGCTTCTCACGAAGAACGCTGTCTCGTAAGCCTGATGCACGCCAATAATGAAATCGGAAACTTGTTACCGATAAAAGCAGTCGGTGAACTGTGTAATAAATACAATGCTATTTTTCATTCGGATTGTGTGCAGACTGTCGGCCATTACCCGATTGATTTGAGAAAAATTCCCGTGCACATGATTTCCGGTGCCGGGCATAAATTTCACGGTCCGAAGGGCGCTGGTATTTTATACATCAATGATAATATCAAAATCAAACCTTTCATTTTTGGTGGATCGCAGGAGCGGAATATGCGTGCCGGAACAGAAAACCTGTATGGTATTGTAGGTTTTGCAAAAGCGTTGGAACTGGCAATGGCCAACAATGAAAAAGACAGCGCTTATATTCAATCATTAAAAACATATATGATTGAATCACTGAAGAAAAATATAAAAGGGATTTCTTTCAATGGTGACTATGAGGGAAGTAGTTTATATACAGTATTAAGCGTCGCTTTCCCTAAATCCGAAAAATCAGAAATGATTTTATTCAACCTGGATATAAATAATATCTGTGTATCCGGTGGCAGCGCCTGCAGCAGCGGTACAGATGTAGGCTCACATGTTATCCGTGCAATTGATAACAATCCGCATAAAGTAACTGTACGTTTCTCTTTCAGTAAACATAATACAACGGGAGAAATTGATAAAGTGGTGGAGACGTTGAAAACGGTGTTGTAGTCAATAGTCAATGAAGAAGTGAGTCTTCAAAGATCAGCATTTTTAATTTTGATTTTTTAATTGCTGGTAGAATCATACTCCCTAATAACGACTCGCGACTATTTACTATTGATACACTCTCACATAATCCACTTCCATCTTTTGCGGCCAGATATTTTCATCTACCCCTTTTTGTCCACCCCAGTCACCACCTACAGCAATGTTCAATAACAAATGCATTTTATTGTCAAATGGCCAGGCGTCGTAACCGGTTTTGTCGTTTAAAAAAGTGAAATAGTTGTTGCCGTCCATTCCTATTTTCAAGGTGTCCTTATTCCATTCCATCGTGTATATGTGAAATGCATCCGAACAATCAGGAACGGTAATAGTTGCCGATTTCTGTGTGCCAATTACGTGATTATATTTTTTGCAATGAATAGTACCATGAAT
>JAEUVI010000131.1 GCA_016787105.1 Chitinophagaceae bacterium
TATTCCCAATTTTGAACTTGAACGGGAACTCATTGGTTTCGGTGAAGGGTTAAAAATTCTTTCACCCAATAATCTGGTTCGACGCATCAAACGAAAAGTGCGACTGATGTATGAAGTATACCAAGATGCCTCAGCTGGCAGTACATAAAAGAACTTAATTCATCATCACTTCCTGCCGCCTGAAACCAATGATTTCAATACCTGAAACCGGCTGCACTTTTTCATGCGGATTGGCAATCTCTGCGATGGTCATTGGTTTATCTATTACGGTATCATGTCCAAAATGAGCTGATAACCGTTTTGATTTTTCAACTCCCAGTTTGCCAAACTCATACTTTGCAATCAACCGGCCTTTTCGCAAAAGAGCGCTATCAACCGTTGTCAATGAACTATTGAAGGTGCATATCAATTGCACATTCAGAAAGTCTGCAAGCAACCCGTCCGAAACATTCAACAGGTTGGATACGGAAGAACTATTGCTGTATTTCCTGTCTGTAATAATATTTTCAGCATCTTCAATTATCAAAACAGTATTCGGATTATTTATCAGCATCTGCAAAAATTCCGGGTCCATCAAATTGCTTGCTACAGAGGGCGAAAGAAACAATACTCTTTTCTTTATTTTTCCTACCAGGTAGCGCAGGTAAGTTGTCTTTCCTGTTCCGGGTAATCCATGCAGCAACACAATTCCCTTGTCTTTCTTTTGTTTCAACCTTTTCTGAATAATTGAATCAACCTCTTTGAAATCATCTTCGTAAAAAAGGTTTAAATCCAGTTTTGTTCTTTTTATCTCCATTGATTTTAGTTCCAGCCTGTTCCTGTTCTGCACGATAAGATTTATTTCCAGCGGTTGCCGCCTTTGCCTTTCTTTAAACTTACTGACAATGTCCGTCACCTCATTTATAAAATAGGTTCTCTTGCCATCGTGAAATATTTCACAGTAATAGTCATCAAACTCAAGAATGCAATTATTATCCATCACGATGATTGTCGTGTCAAACTGGTATTCTTTCTTTTTATTTTTATAGAATCTCGTTTGGTGTACATTCTTTATTGATGAAGAAAACTTCTCCTTTATTGCGTTGAATGCCTTTTCTCCATCAATTTGACCGATATAGTTTATGCTCGGTAATACATTGAAGCAATACAGGTACAATATTTTCGCATCCAGGAAAGAATCTGTGAATACGTTATTCGCATTGATTACTTTCTGGCTAAATAAATTTTCCATCGTTATTATTTTTGCCTCACCAAACCCCTCCAAAGGAGGGGCTTTTGAGACTGCTGTTTTGAAATACTATTTTGTTTTGAGCGTTCTTGTCAGGTCCCCTTTGTGTTTAGGCGGCTTACTGCACCACCTTATTCGCACAGCTTGAACTTGCAAACGCATCCGGCTTCGCTTTGAAAGCAAATCCCATCCCCACGATATAGCCCATTGCTTCTTTTAAAGCATCATTGCTTTTGAAGTTTGGGTTAGTGTTGATGTCTGCATGCACTTCCATATCCACACTGAAGCGTGAAAAGATGTTGCACAACGCATAAGCCACTTCAATACTTTTTCCTACTTCAGTCAGCATTCGTTGTTTGATAGTCATTTTCTGTTTGGTGATTTCGTTGTGTATATACATGAAGCCACCTTTTCCTTTACGGATAAAAACGATAACAGTAGCGAATTCGGTTTCCTTTCCCTTTACCTGGCTATCGGTACCGATGCACACTTTCAGTTCATGTCCTGCTTCTCTTTCACGCATCAATACATTAGTTACCTCATCAGCAATTGGAACTTTAATCCGTTCACCATTTAATTTTCTCCATTTTTGTTGTGACTGTTCCATTAGTCATTGTTTTATCATTTTTAATTTTCGCACAAGCACAAGGATTCGAACCCTGACGGATGGTTTTGGAAGCCATCATGCTACCATTACATCATACTTGCATAAGTGAACGAAACAATCCCGATAGCTATCGGGAGAACTTGTAGCTGCGGCTTCAATCCCGCACATGCGGGACTCTACCATTGGAGCTATTCGTTCATTTGTTTGTTACGAACATTGACTGATATCTTATTTCCTCATCATCGAACTTGTTCATTACAAACTGGCGGAGAGTAAAGGATTCGAACCTTTGTATCGTTTTACCGATAGCCCAAGCTTAGCAGGCTGGCACATTACCTCTCTGTCAACTCTCCGTTATGTTCAGTTGTATTTTTATGTTACCAACTGTAGTAACATTATTCATCGTTTCTTGCGTCGCACACTTCAAGGTTCAGTACGCTAATCATCCAACCCACCCCGACTAACTATACTTGTTAGCTTTCTAAATTCGCTCCTCCCCGGAGGGGATGAACTCTCAGGCGGAGAGAAAGAGATTCGAACTCTTGAGGCTTTAACACCCAGTCTGTTTTCAAGACAGCATCCATGACCAACCGGACTCTCTCCATTTGTGTGAGTGGTAGTAATCGAAACTACTGAACCCGAAGGCGACGGTTTTACGGACCGTTGTGACTCTCCAACTTCACCGCACTCACATTTATATTTCAGCGGATGAAGAAAGACTCGAACTTTCAACCAACGGCTTAACAAGCCGACGCTCTGCCATTGAGCTATTCATCCTTTAGTTGGCCCGGTGAGACTCGAACTCACAACTCCCGGTGTAAAAGACCGGTACTCTTTATCCAATTGAGTTACGAACCATTGTCTGAACCATGATTTGGGGTGATTGA
>JAEUVI010000172.1 GCA_016787105.1 Chitinophagaceae bacterium
AAACGGGAAAATATTTTGAGGCATAAAATAATTTTTTATAATTGCACCCTACAGATAAGATTTATAAGTAAATAAATGAAGACAACCAAACAGTTATATACGTTAGAATATCCGGTCAGGTGTTCTCCCTCTATTTTATACGAATTTCTCTCAACACCGGCAGGATTGGGTGAATGGTTTGCAGATAAGGTAGATGAGCGGGATAATATTTTTTATTTCGGATGGAACGGCTCCTTTGATAAAGCGGAAGTAATGGAAAGCGAGGAAGATAGGTTTATCCGTTTTCACTGGATGGAATCCCCTAAGGAGGAATTCTTTGAATTCAGGATTGAAAAATCAGAAGTTACCAATCAAACGATACTGGTTGTAAAAGATTTTGCAGAAAAGAAAGAGGTGAAAGATCAAAGCAGGCTTTGGGACTACCAGGTTAAGGAGCTTTTTCACCGTCTTGGCAACTAATTATTTCTGTTAAGAGTTTAAAGTCATTTAACAGTATATCTCCTGCATCATTCCATTGCTGCAGGAGAATTTTTTTTGCGATTTTTATAAATGACTTTTCTTCTATTATTGCTTTAAACTGGCCCTGGGTAATCTCCTTTATTGGCAGGTAGTTGGTATTGTCAAAATGATGCTGCCATTCGTCTTCATTAATGCAACAAAAAAATCCATTACCTGCGAGTATTGAATAAGCTGAACTGATTCTTTCTTCAGACTCTTTTTTATAATTACCGGCAAGCTGCAGGGTAATGCTGAAAAAGTTTCCCCACCAAAACATAGTTCGGATTGCCAGTGTGCTTTCTTTTTCAAAAATGCGCGGATAATCCAGGATTAGATAAGGCAGTCCTTTATAATTTTCACCTTTAGAAATTTTTGGCGGTACTTGCGTGATTTGCGGGTGTATAATATTTTTATTTGCCCGGCAATGTTCCAGCATTTTATCCTGCAGGCCTTCCAGCACTGTTTTTACCTTATCAATAATACCGCTCTTTGTTAAAATCCAATCCGCATTTGCAACCAGTTCCATCTCCTTTGCCGAAAGCCTTATTTTTGCTGCGTCCATTTAATAAAGATATTAATTAACTGTGTTTAAGAAATTAGACGAACTTATTGTCAAAGCATTTATCGGTCCCTTCATCGCTACATTTTTTATTACGTTACTCGTACTGATAATGCAATTCTTCTGGCTTTATATTGACGATTTTGTCGGTAAGGGTCTGAGCGCAGGTATCATTCTTGAATTTATCTGGTACCAGAGCGCAGTACTGGTGCAGCTGACATTGCCATTAGCAGTACTTATTTCTTCCCTTATGACTTTTGGTAACCTCGGGGAAACCTTTGAACTCGTTGCCATAAAGTCCGCAGGTATTTCCTTATTGCGTTTTATGCGGCCATTGTTTTTTGTATCATTACTCATCTGTGGTATTGCTTTTCTTTTTTCCAATTATATTGTACCGGTCGCCAATCTGAAATCAAGAACTTTGCTGGGGGATATATATTATGCCAAACCTGCTTTTGACTTGAAGGAAGGTGTTTTTTACGACAAGATTGATGGCTTTGCAATGAAGATCGGTAAAAAAGAAAATGACAGCATTATTAAAAATGTAATCATATTTGAAGCCGGTGGCCCACTGCAGGATAATTTTATAATAGCAGAAAGCGGTGTAATGCGCATAACAGAAAACCGCCGCTACCTGGAAATGAACCTGCGCAATGGCTGGCGCTACCAGGAAAGGGGACAAAGAGGAATAAATAATTCTGATTTTATACGCATTGGATTTAAAGAATACAATAAGCAGTTCGATATCAGTGACCAGATATTCAAACAATCTCCTGATAGTATAAATAAAAATAACCAGCGTATGCTGAATATGCGGCAATTGAGCCATGGCATTGATTCGTTGGTAAAAAGAAAGGACAGCATCGATAAGCGGATTACTGATCTTACATTCTCGGATTTGAAATTTGTAAAATATTTCGACAGCACTGATAAAATAAAACAACCAGATACTTTCAAAACTGTAAAAAGTTTTGAAGAATTATTGCCCGATTCTGTCCGGTTAAATGTAAGCCGTGATGCATCCAACCGGATTAGCAGCATGCGCATTAATAATGAAATTGCGGTATCCAATTACCAAAGCCTTAATAAAGATGTACGTCTTTATAAAATAGAATGGCAGCGTAAAATAGCCTTATCAATGTCCTGTCTTGTCATGTTCCTGATAGGAGCGCCATTAGGCTCCATTATTCGTAAAGGTGGTGTAGGTACGCCATTGATTTTTGCGATAGTCTTCTTTATGATATTTTATTTTTCCAGCACTACCGGTGAAAAATTTGCGAAAGAAAATACACTTACACCTTTCACCGGCATGTGGATGTCAACATTTATCCTCCTGCCAATCAGTTTTTTCCTTATTTATAAAGCAATGCATGATTCACAGTTGTTTAATAAAGAGTTTTATAGCCGGATATTGAAAAAAATAAGGTTGAAAAAACTGAAGGAAGAATAAGACATTTTTCTTTGTAAAATATTCTATCGCTGTTTTGAAAAAGGAAAATCAAAATTTACAAACACAAAAATGGATTGCAGGAGTATCAGTTGTATTGCTCGTTGTTAAGTTCGTTGCATACTATCTCACACACTCGGTTTCTATTCTTACTGATGCGCTGGAAAGCATTGTAAATGTAACCGCAGGCTTTATAGGGTTATATAGTCTTTACATAGCAGCTAAGCCGAGAGATCATAATCATCCATATGGGCATGGGAAGGCCGAATTTTTATCCGCAGCTATTGAGGGTACATTAATCCTTTTTGCTGGCGGTCTTGTTATATATAATGGAATTGAGAGTTTAATTTACCCAAAGCCGATACACAAATTGGATCAGGGTATTTACCTTGTAGGTATTACCGCAGTTATCAATTTCCTGGCTGGTTATGTCTGTGTGCACCAGGGCAAAAAAAATGATTCACTGGCGTTGATAGCAAGCGGTCGCCATTTGCAAACGGATAGCTATTCAACTTTTGGCATCATTGCCGGGTTGGTGCTTATTTATTTTACCGGCTATCAGAAAATAGATAGCGTTGTCGCAGTTTTATTTGGTGTACTTGCTTTATACACGGGTTATCACATCGTACGCAAATCAATAGCAGGTATTATGGATGAAGCGGATTTAGTATTGCTGAAGCGAATGCTGAACCTGCTGAATGCCAATCGCCGCGAAAACTGGATAGACCTGCATAACCTGCGAATTATAAAATATGGCGCTATCTTGCACATGGACTGTCACCTTACTGTACCCTGGTACCTGGATGTACGACAGGCGCATGAAGAAATTGACGCTTTA
>JAEUVI010000195.1 GCA_016787105.1 Chitinophagaceae bacterium
AATGCAACTCTTCAAATCGCACAAGCGCTGCCGCACATTACTTTTTAAATTCATTTTGATAAATGCACTTACCAAATTAAATGGAAACCGAAGACTGAAAGAATAGAGGAAAATCACTTCGGTTTGCAGATCTGCTATTTCTTTAAATGTCCATGAAGCCTGAAATGTTCTGAACATATAAGGCCCTTTTGTCATTTTTATTGCTGTTACTTTAGGCCGGTTAAAAGACACATACTCTGTAATCATTCCCAATCCATTTCTTGCAACACAGTAAGCACTTACTCCTTTTGCAGCTTCTGCAGCCCCATTAATAAGTTCGGCCCTTTTCAGGAACGTGTCCCATGTGAGTCGGTTTGTATAATCCTGTGTAAAGTCGAATATAGTTTCCCGGGACTGGTTGATAGTAATAGTTTCTGCAAATTTTATCATTTCGGGTCCGATCCTGTAAAAGTAAAATTAGGCTCACTATCGGGCAATTAAATTAACCAAAACTTAAAAAAAATTATACGCCTGATTTTCAAACATTTGCAACTGGTATTACCTCTCTTCAAATCCCTCTTTCATCGTTGGCACATAGAAAAATTCCGATTCTTGTGTTATACTTGCACTGGCCGCTTTACTGTTATAATATAAATATGGAGTGAAAAATGTGTTTCCAGCTTATTGATTTGGCTGGAAATTGCATCTACGGAATTTTTCATATTTTTTTGAAAATGAATGAATTTGATCATTATTGAACAGAAAGTGGAAAGGATTGCGTCGCAACTGCCGATGCCATGAAAAACTAAAAGCTGGTATCTAAACCCGTTAAAATTCACTATGGCGAAGAACTTATTAATTGTGGAAAGCCCTGCGAAAGCGAAAACAATCGAAAAAATTCTTGGAAAAGATTTCGAGGTAAAGAGCTGTTATGGCCACATACGCGACCTGGAAAAAGCAGGTATGGGCATTGACCTTGAAAAAAATTACAAGCCGACCTATATAATCCCCGAAGAAAAAGAAAAGGTTGTCAAAGATTTACGGACGCTTGCTAAAAAAAGTGATGAAGTATGGCTGGCAACGGATGAGGACCGTGAAGGAGAAGCGATCAGCTGGCATTTGTGTGAAGTATTAGGCCTTGACCCGAAGACTACCAAGCGGATTGTATTTCATGAAATCACCAAACCTGCTATAAAAGCCGCTGTAGATAATCCGCGTAAGCTGGACATGAACCTTGTGAACGCACAGCAGGCACGCCGTATTCTCGATCGCATCGTTGGTTTTGAACTAAGCCCTGTTCTTTGGCGCAAGATGAGCATGAAGAATAATCTGAGTGCAGGCAGGGTGCAGAGCGTAGCGGTACGCATTATTGCGGAGCGTGAAAGAGAAATCAATGCATTCACGGCACAAAGCAGCTTTCGTGTTGATGCATTATTTACAGCAACAGATAATGCAAATAAGTCGATAACCTTTAAGGCAGAAGGCAGCAAGTTCCCGACATCCGATGATGCGGAAACATTTTTGAAAAGCTGTGTAGGGGCTAAATATAAAGTTGCGGATATACAGGTAAAACCTGGCAAACGTTCCCCTGCCCCGCCTTTTACCACATCAACATTGCAACAGGAAGCCAGTCGCAAATTAGGATATGGTGTAAGCCGCACCATGCTGCTTGCGCAAAAATTATATGAGAACGGGCATATCACTTATATGCGTACGGATAGTGTGAACCTGAGTGATACAGCGCTTGGTGATATTACTGCTACGGTAAAAGGAATGTATGGTGAAGAATACCACCAGTTCCGCAAATACAAAAACAAAAACGAAAGTGCTCAGGAAGCGCATGAAGCAATACGGCCAACTTATACCAGCCATATCACTGTAGATGACCCGGATTTAAAAAGGTTATATGAATTGATCTGGAAACGTACAATGGCTTCACAGATGTCGGATGCGGAACTTGAAAAGACAATTGCGAAAATAAATATCAGTACGAATAACACAGAACTGACAGCACAAGGTGAAGTATTAAAATTTGAAGGGTTTCTGAAAGTATATCGCGAAGACCGCGATGATGACGACATCAATGAAGACGAAAC
>JAEUVI010000202.1 GCA_016787105.1 Chitinophagaceae bacterium
GGTTAGTTGTGGCTTGCCTTCAGGTGGCATATGCTTTTTTTCTTCCCATGGCAGGTGTATCCGTTCCAATATCAGGCTCAGGTCCGCATCGCCCGGAATAAATAACTTACCAGACTTGCCGCCTTTCATTATCGAGATAGAATCGGTTAATATTAACTCGCCTTTCATTTTATCCGGATTGTGACAGCCTGCACACTTCTTTTCCAGGATGGGCTTTATTACATCTTCAAAAACGATGGCTTGTTCAACAGGAACTATATGCCTTCCTTTATCTGCTGTTACTGGTTGCAGTATAAAATTTTCGCCGTGTGTTAAGCTGGCACCATAATGACCGGCAGCTATTAAAACAAATACGATAACAATTCCCGCAGCCTTCGCTGTTACCGGCTTGTACCAATTTGTATTTCTTACGAAATAAACAATAGATACCAGGAACAAAGTGCCTGCGCCGGTCCATTTATGCCATTGCAGGCTGCTACCTGAATAACCATCTTCTCTCGACAAAAACAAACCCATGATAACCGTAATAGCGGTAAGCAGGCTTCCCACCAACAATAACTTTTGAGAAAAATTGGGATGATTTTTTTCGGATAACTCCTGTTTCTTAAAAGAGAAGAAGTCAAGAAACATTGCCAGCAATAGTAAAACGATTGGGAAATGCAGCATCAATGTATGCATGCGGCCTACTGGCTGCAACCATACCGGAATAGATAGTTTGCTTTCGAAAATTAAAATGAATACAACGAAAATGTTGGCAACGATTAATAACTGCTCAGCGAAAAAGAATAATTTTTTCTTCATTAATTTATTAAGTCAATTACAATGTCAGGAATAGAAACTGAACAATTTATTTTAGCTTGTTAACTGATAATATCGTTTACAACAGTACCGGAAACATCTGTCAACCTGAACCTTCTTCCCTGGTAGCGGAACGTTAATTTTTCGTGGTTCAATCCCAATTGATGCAAAACAGTAGCCTGGAAATCGTGTACATGCACCGGTTTGCTTGCAATGTTATACCCAAACTCGTCAGTTTCTCCATACACAATACCAGGTTTGATTCCTCCACCAGCCATCCATATTGTAAAACAACGTGGATGATGATCTCTTCCGTAATTATCTTTTGTGAGTTCGCCTTGCGTATAACTTGTACGTCCGAATTCACCACCCCATATTACCAACGTTTCATCCAGCAAGCCGCGATTTTTTAAATCTATCACCAATGCCGCAGAAGCCTGGTCAACATCTTTTGCCTGGCGGGCAATTTCAAATGGAAGATTGCCGTGCTGATCCCAACCCTGGTGATATAACTGCACAAACCGAACGCCGCTCTCCGATAATTTTCTTGCCAATAAACAATTGGCAGCAAAAGTGCCCGGAACCAGGCAATCAGGCCCGTATAGTTTCACAATATTATCAGGCTCCTTGGATAAATCCATTATTTCAGGAACAGCCATCTGCATACGATAAGCCATTTCATACTGCTTAATCTTCGCGGTTATTTCAGGATCCCCCATTTCATTATAGGACATTTCATTGAGCTGTGAA
>JAEUVI010000211.1 GCA_016787105.1 Chitinophagaceae bacterium
GAGTAGCATCTATAGCATCTTTCCACAGATCAAAGAGTAAAAGATAAGAGCTGTCTTTTAAAGGACAGAATTCAAAATTCGATGCAGGAATTTCACGCAAATGCGCAAATTGTGGCCACTTCAAAATAAAACTTGCATGTCCCAGTCCCTGCACCAGGGGTACAATTTGTATGTGATAATTTTTTGCGTATGCTGTAAGACCACGGATCTCTTCTGGTGTAAAAGCGCCGGGGGCACCAATTTCCGGATGACTTGGGTAAGCAAACTTGTCTTCCCATTCCCAAACCAGCATATTTATTTTATAATCGGCCAGCTCTTTAATAAATGATTTTACATAGGACATTTTATCCTGGTGATGCTTGGTATCATAATGAACGGCCCGTATGTTAATGGCTGGCCAGTCAACAATCTGCAACCCGGGTATTTGATAGTGATTATCCTTTTTCTGGATAAGTTGTAAAAGTGTGCGGGTGCCATAAAACAATCCTTCCTCTCCGTTGGCCCTAATAATAACCTTATCCTTGCCTGTAATGATTTGATAACTTTGTTTATTCAGTTTTGCATTAGCCTTATCCCGTATAAATACAATAGAAGGAGTATTTTTTGAAGTTCCTGTTGTTGCAGTAATACCCCATTGCTCACGTAAATCACGTATCAATTCTTCAGCTGCAAATACATCAGCAGGCGAGTGATTCTTATTCAGAACAATAGTCAGTGGGCCTCCGATTATGAAACTGTCTCCGGTAACTTTAACCTCTTGCGGATACGGTAAAACATACAATCCAAGTTTAGACAATTCCGTATCAGCACCCTTTGATATGAAACCAAAAACAAATAATAGAATGGCCAAAGTTGCAGACCGCTTTTTCATCATGGCACCAATTGATTTTCGGCACTCATAACTGCTTGAAAAAAATATAGTAATGCTAAATCGCTTCATCATGGCAATCATTTTAAGAAATTACACTGTAGCAATAAGATTAGCATAAAAGTAAGGAATAATAAATTTTTATAGCCAATTTATTTACGAATAATTTCTTTTTATTTTATTTATCTTATCTTTCAGCTTTCTAATTCTGCAAAAAGGAGTTTTAGGATTGCCGGAAGTGGCCGAAAAGCAGGAACAGGTAAATGAAAAGATGGGATTTAATTGAAAGAAGCCTCTGACAGACGGTTGCAATCTGAATTATAATACTAATGCAAGAAATATATGAAAGTCCGTTATTGGGTTAACTATCAACGCATTTTTCAAAAAATTTTGTTTTATACGAGTCTTTTCATTTTTCTGCAATGCTTCATAGCCTGCAAAACCAAAGATTCGGGCACTTATAAAACCTGGGAAGTTTACCGGGGAGATGATGGAACAAATGCTTACTCTGGCCTTGATCAAATAAAAAAAGAAAACGTAAAGCAATTAAAAGTTGCATGGACATACAAAACTGGAGATATAGCTGATTATTTCAGCGTTGAATGCAATCCTATAATAATTAACGACATATTATACGGCATATCGCCAAGGCTTAAAACATTTGCAATTAATGCAAAGACAGGCCGCGAAATATGGGTGTTCGACCCATTTAAAAAAGATGGTAAAGGAGGCGGTCTCAACCGGGGAATCAACTTCTGGACAGATGGAAATGAAAAAAGAATATTCGTTTTTGCAGAAAGTAAGCTAATAGCGATTGATGCAAAAACAGGAAACCAGATAGTAAGTTTTGGCGAGAATGGTTATGTAGATTTAAATAAAGGATTAAGAGATTACCAGGGAACCGAATGGCATGAGAATGTCGGCAATACTTCCCCCGGCGTTATTTACCACGACATGATTATTACCGGGTCATCAGTTGGGGAAGAGTACGGAAGCTATCCAGGTCATATTCGTGCTTATGATGTACGCACCGGTAAAATGAAATGGATGTTTCATACAGTGCCGCAGCCCGGTGAACGAGGATATGATACCTGGCCAAAAGATGCGTATAAAACAGCGGGGGGCTGCAATGCATGGTCGGGCCTTAGCATAGATAGAAAAAGAGGGATGCTGTTTGCGGCAACTGGCGCAGCTTCATTCGATTTTCATGGTGGAGAAAGAGTTGGTCAAAATTTGTTCAGCAATTGTGTAATTGCAATTGATGCTGCTACCGGAAAATATATCTGGCATTACCAGGTATCGCATCATGATTTATGGGATTACGATTTACCCTCACCGCCCAATTTAGTAACGGTAAAAAAAGACAACAAGCTAATTGATGCCGTAGCACAAATAACCAAACAGGGATTTGTTTTTCTTTTTGACAGAGAAACCGGCACTCCTCTTTTTCCTATCGAAGAAAAGCCCGTAGCAGTTTCGAAAATGCCCGGTGAGCAAAGCTGGCCTACACAGCCTTTTCCTTCAAAACCATTGCCTCTTTGCCGGCAACATTTTGATGAAACTATTATAACTGATATTTCTTCTGAAGCGCATGACTTTGTTTTGAAAGAAGCGAAAAAATATGATTGGGGAAATATATACCTGCCTCCTTCAGAAAAAGGTATAATACAAATGCCTGGCTTCAGGGGCGGCGCAGAATGGAGTGGTGCTTGTGTAGATATGCAAACAGGCATTATGTATGTTGGTATAAATGATATTCCCAATATTGTGCAATTGATTGAACGAAAGGAAAACATTGCCGGTGAGTTCGATAATATGAATATGCAGCAGGCTGGTAAAATTTTGTTTACACGGAATTGTTCAGCATGTCACGGCGCCGACCTGAAAGGGAATGGCCAGTTTCCTCCGCTTTTGCAAATAGAAAAAAGGATGAAACCGGATGAAGCTAAAAACGTAATTGAAAAAGGAAGAGGCATGATGGCATCTTTTAACAAACTGAACGATGAAGAAAAAAATGCTATGGTATCTTATTTATTCAAGACTAATGAAAATAAAAACTTTATTGCCAAACAACCAGATAGTCTTAATACCGGCAATAACACAAGGACGAGATATAGCTTGAAAGATTATTTGCAATTACTTGACCAGAATGGTTATCCTGGTGTAAAACCACCCTGGGGCACATTGAACGCTGTAGATTTAAACACAGGAGATATCCTTTGGAAAAAACCATTGGGAGAATATGCCGCGTTAACCGCAAAAGGAATTACCAATACGGGTACACAATTATTTGGTGGCGGCATCGTAACTGCAGGCGGACTAATTTTTATTGGTGCTTCCCAGGATGAAAAATTCAGGGCAATAGATAAAACCACCGGTGAAACACTTTGGGAATATCAATTGCCGGCAGGCGGTTATGCTACACCCTCCACTTATGAAGTGGACGGAAAACAATATGTAGTAATCGCGGCTTGTGGAGGAGGCCGGCAGCGTACAAAATCCGGTGACTATTATATCGCATTTGCATTACCATAAAATTTAAAATCTCCATCAGAATAGTTTACTTGTTTGAATAAAAATATGAGAATGGATATACGCTATCGCTTGACGATAATTTTATACACAAGAAATGGATATGTAAAAAATAAAAGTTTATGCGCCTGAAATTATTAATAACCGGAATAGTTTGCCTGCTTGCTTCAGGTTGCCACGATAACAAGCCGTTCCATGTTGTTGATTCAGATAACCCTGCATTTATAAAGAATACGGTTTTTATCTCTTCAGAAAATTTATCGGACCCAAAATTTGAGGCGCTCAAAAAAAAGTATCAGCTTGATACAATTTTCCATGGCGAAACAAATGAACTGAAAAGAATATTGTTATTAAGACATTGGATTCATGAAG
>JAEUVI010000246.1 GCA_016787105.1 Chitinophagaceae bacterium
ATGTTACGCGAGCTTACCTCACACCTTCAGAAAGTGAGAGAAGAGGAAAGAAAACATATTGCCCGGGAAATTCATGATGAGTTGGGACAACAGCTTACTGTCATTAAAATGGATATATCGTGGATTAGAAAAAAGTCAGATTTTGCTAATACAGTGCTGATAAATAAAATTGATGAGTTGCTGGAACTGCTAGATAGTACTGTAAAAACAGTTAGAGAACTTTCTTCACGGTTACGGCCAAGCTTACTAGACGATCTGGGACTGGTGGCTGCGATGGAATGGCACCTCAATGATTTTCGTCAACGATCCGGTCTTATAATAGAGACTGATTTACCGGAATATGAAATAGACTTAGAAGAATCTGTTACTACTGCTTTATTCAGGATATTGCAGGAGTCGCTTACGAATGTAGCCCGGCATTCCGGGGCAAAAAGTGCGATGGTAAAACTCGAAGAAGTAAATGACAATGTAATTTTGAGTATACAGGATGACGGGAAGGGCTATGCTGAAAGTCTTGATTCCGGGAAAAAAACATTGGGTATCTTAGGCATGAAAGAAAGGGCGGCAATGATTGGGGGAACATACATCATTCAGGGTTTCCCGGGCAGGGGAACATTTGTTTCTGTATCAGTACCTATCACACAATATTCACAGACGTAAAAAGAAGGAATATGATCCGGATTTTAATAGCAGATGATCATGCTATCGTAAGAAAGGGATTGAGACATTTATTGCTGGAGGAGTATCCTTCAGCAGTGATAGAAGAAGTGACTGATGCGGAGAGTTTGGTGCTCAAGTCAATCGCTACAGAGTGGGATGTAGTAATTTGTGACTTGAGTATGCCAGGCCGAAGTGGTCTCGATGCATTGATACAGATAAAACAGGCTTCTCCTAAATTGCCGGTACTTATTATGAGTATGCACCCTGAGGAGCAATATGCGTTACGCACATTTCGGGCAGGGGCATCAGGATATCTAAATAAAGAGTCTATTCATAAAGATCTTATTAATGCTGTGCAGACGGTAATGATAGGCAAAAAATTTATAACGCCATCCATAGCCGAAAAACTGGCAAACGCATTGAATAACGACAGTAATAAAATGTTGCATGAAAGGCTATCCGATAGGGAATTTGAAGTATTTCGATTGCTGGCCGAAGGCAAGCAGGTTTCTGAAATAGCGGATAAGCTTTCGTTGAGTGTAACAACCGTAAGCACTTATCGGAGCCGTTTGATGGAGAAACTGAATATGAAATCTAATTCCGACCTCACACGTTATGCACTTGAAAACGGTATTATCTGAAATAAAAGATGTATTCCTTTGAAGTAGTATAAGCATCATTTTTGATGTAGTATTTGCACTACATATTCATGGTTTTTACAGCTACAATCTTATAAGTGTTCCTTGGCGAAATTTAGAGCTTAACAGCTTTAAATAATGCTCAGGGTTTTAATAGCAGACGATCACGAAATTGTCCGACGCGGTCTTAAACAGGTACTACTCGATGAGTTTGCTTTTTTAACTGTCGCGGAAGTTGGCGATGCTATTGAACTCATTAAAAAATGTAATGAGCAAGAATGGGACATTGTTATTTCCGATTTATTTATGCCCGGAGGTGGAGGTTTTGCAGCGCTGAAAGTAATCAAGGAGAAAATGCCTCATTTGCCGGTGTTGATATTAAGTATCTACCCTGAGGAGCAATATGCACTACGGGTACTGAAAGCGGGGGCATCCGGGTATCTCAATAAAGATGCAGCAGGAAGTGAATTGGTTAAAGCGATCGGCCAGATTCTTTCAGGAAAAAAATATATGTCAAGGGAAATTACTGAACAGTATTATTCTTCGCCCTTGTCAGATAACCAGTTATTGCATGAAATATTGAGTGAGCGGGAACTGGAAGTTTTTATATTGCTTGCTTCCGGTTTTTCATTTGCTGATATTGCTCAATCGCTAAAAGTCAATGTTAGCACTGTAAGTACCTATCGCAGCCGGATACTCGAAAAGATGAATATGAAATCGAATGCGGAGATAACAAAATATGCAATAGAGTTCAATCTTATTTCATAAAACAGTATCAGGGCACGCTTTTAATTGATGGCGCTGACTGTCCCATTACCACACCTATTGTTTCTTTTAGCCTGTCAAATGGTTTTTTTTCCCGGGTAGGATCTATCCTTATTTCCATTTGAGGCGTATTGTTGTTTTTTAACAGGAAGAGATCTGAATTGGAATAAATACCAAATCCTTTTTCTATTTCCAGCTGTCCTATTATTTTTTTATAGGCTTGCGCATAATATGCAGAAAGCATAGAACCGATCTGCCTGTTGCCAAAATATACTTTCAGGCTTTTGATGCTACTTTCCTCCATGGAATCGCTGATAGTATAATTGTATACCAGCGCATTTGTATTTATTCTTTTTGGGGTATTTATTACCGTCATCAGCATATTGAATTGTACTTCCGGTTTGCCATGTTCGGTTTCTACATTCACATAGCTTTTATTTTTTTTACCATAATAAATACTAAGTGAACCGTCGTCATTTGCATCGCTATTGTTCTGCAGGGCTACATTATAGCCGTAGCTTCTTATTTTGTTATAAACAATTTCATCGGTTGTCAGGAAGAAATCGTCGGTAGCTCGGATACTGTCTATATATATTTCCCGCTTGTCTTTTGATAAGCTGCCGTTTTCATACGTATTAATGGAGTAATCACCCCGGTGGTTATTGTGCAACGCGATCAGCGTTGAATTAACTGCAGGCAGTTTACTTAAAATAAAAGCAGCAAACGCTTTCACTTTAGCAGCAGCGGCAGGAGAGTAATGCCCATAATATTTCAGAGATGATGTAATGCCTTTCTGAGTAAACATCCTGTTAGGATCAAATTTGTAAGAAACTCCTTCCAGTTTAAAAGTGATTAGGCGTTGAGAGTCGTTGCTTATTTTGATTAACGTGCCCCCGGTTCTTCTTAGTACCTGTTTGGATGTTTCTATTGCGGTAGCTTCATCGTCATGCACATTTATCATCACAACATTGGGATTGTTATTGTATTTATAACTGACTATCCCAATGTTTTTATTTCCCAGTTTATAGTATGTTGTCGTTTGCTTTAGTGTGTAAGTATCGGTTTTCTTCACGATTGTTTTTTGCTTTTGTGCAAAGCATATCAACCCGTAAATAATGCTTATCGACAGCAAAAAAACTTTTTGCATGAATGAATTAGTTGGTAAAAATCTGAAAAATAATAAAATGTGGCAAAACTGTGCAATTACGATGTTCAGCTTTCCAGTTCTTCTTTCATTTTAGGGAGCAGGTTTGTGTCAATCATTTTCTGAGCTACACCAATCATGTTATTAAAGGCTGTTGCATGGGATATTCCGTGACCAATGATCACAGGCTTGGCAACGCCCAATACAGGTGTGCCGCCATAGATTTCAAAATTGAAACGATCAAAATATTCGTGCTGAATCTTTTTCCGCTGCGCTATTTCATACAACGATTCCGCCAGCTTCAGAATGATATTGCCGGTAAATCCTTCACAAACCATCACATCGGCTTTATCTAAAAATATGTCACGGCCTTCTACATTGCCAGTAAAGTTGATATGCTTGTTTTGCTTCAGCAAGGGGTATGTAGCCTGGGCAAGCAGATTGCCTTTGCCTTCTTCTTCTCCTACATTTATTAATGCTACCCTCGGATTTTCTATTCCAAGGATCAACTGGGCATATACAGAACCCATTACTGCAAATTGATTGAGTTGCTCCGGTTTGCAATCAGCATTAATTCCAACATCGAGCAATATGCCTGTACCACCATTTTCTTTGGGAATAATGGTAGAGATAGTCGGGCGCAACACACCTTCCAATGCTTTTATGCTGAATAAGGCACCTACCAGCATAGCGCCGGTATTGCCAGCACTGATAAATGCATCAGTTTTTCCGGAAGCCAGTAAATGAAAACCAATAGCGATAGATGATTTTTGCTTTTCCTTTAGCGCTTTTGTAGGATGCTCATGCATACCGATTACTTCTTCAGCATGCACCAGTTTTATATTCGTAAGTGGAATGGAATGTGCTGCGAGTAATTGTTCTACCTGTGGCTGATCGCCTATCAGGTAAAGCTCCGCGGGCGAAGGTTGCTCAGCCAGGTAAAGTTGAATACCTTTAACCGCTTCAAGCGGTGCAAAGTCTCCACCCATCATGTCTAGGCCGATTCGCATATGTATACAAAAATAAAAATTCTAAATTCGAAACCATCATAAAGATAATTCCGGATTTAGAATCAACCAATCAACTATTTATTACTTCTTAATCGGAGCTTTTTCAGCAACAACTTTTCCTTTGTAATACAGTTTGCCTTCGCTTACGTGTGCACGGTGGCGAACATGCAATTCTCCGGTAGTGCTGTCTGTACTTAAAGTAGTAGCAGAAGCTTTATAATGTGTTCTGCGCTTTGCGCTTCTCTGCTGGCTGTGCCGGCGTTTGGGATTAGGCATTGTTCAATTTATTAATAATCTTAAAAAACGTTTTTAAGCAAACTCTGGTAATTCTTGTCATCGCCTGTTGTGTCACTCACTTGTACTTTCGGATCTTTACTCATCACTCATGACTAACGACTCCAGGCTAATTCCCCAGGTCTTTAAACTTCTCCAATCCTTTCCAAATCGGATTGTCTTTTTTCTCTTCTTCCTTTTCTTCTGGCTCCAGTTTTTTCAGCATATTCAGGGCTGCAGGATTGCATTGTGGTCCGCTGGCATCATTAAACCCGCATATCTTTTGCATTGGTATGCTCAGGTTTACGAATTCATAAATCCAGTCCGCAACGTCTATATGGCTTTCTGTACGACTGATGAAATAGACATCAGGATCTTCTTCCTGGTCATTCATCAGTTCGGGTTCTTCCACCATTTTCACCACAATGTTGAATTCATCCCACAAATCAATTTTCAGGTTATTTCCGCAACGATCACAATTGGTTTCAAGTGTGCCGCCTATTTCAAACTTCAGTAACATGAAACCTGTTTTCTTGTCCAGGCTTAGCTTTACTGTAGCATTGCAATTACGAAAATCCTGCTGTTGATATGCCTCAAAGAACTTATCTGTAATCACATAATCATACTCATGAATTCCAGGCTTCAGCCCCACAAAGGCTATTTCAAACTCCCTTCTGTAACCCATGGTCAACTCTTTTGTCCAAAAAATTCGGGATGCAAAGGTAGGGAAATCACCCGAAAATTTAAGGTCGTTTTTGGATTATTTTCCGTTCGGGTGCCTTAATTTAAAGGCCTGATTTAAAATTACTTAAAATTTAAGCGGTGAAGGAATTTTTATCGAATCTCTTTGGCAGGCTGATGAAAGGGTGGACATGGGTACTGCTGATTGTGCTTACTATTGCCATCAAATGGGTCTCGCTTTATCCTGAATGGATAGAGAAGAATTACACATACGGCATTTATCCTGTTATCTCCCGTACGCTCCGTTTTCTCTTCGGCTGGATACCTTTTAGTGTCGGCGACCTGTTTTACGGTTTTCTCATTTTGATCATCATTTTAAAAACGTACCAACTGCTGCGGGCGATTTTTCAAAAGCGTTTTAACCGTGCTTTTTTACTGAAAGGGCTACAGCAGCTGATCTTTCTCTTCCTGTTTATTTATGTTCTTTTCAACCTGCTATGGGGATTGAATTATAACCGGATCGGTATTGCGAAACAACTTGGACTTGAAATGAAAAAATACAGTCTCGGGCAATTGGATACGCTGACACATGTATTGCAGCAACGATTGAACGAATATGTATTACTTGCCAATCCTGCGCAACGGGATTCGTTTTATAAAAAAAGAAATTTATTCCGCGAAACGAATGCTGCCTATAAATCGGCTGCAAAAGAGTATTCATTTCTGAACTACCCGCAACAGTCTATCAAGCCTTCACTGTTCAGTTATGCAGGAAATATACTCGGCTTCCAGGGCTATTACAATCCATTTTCCGGTGAAGCGCAGGTGAATACGACTGTTCCTGTTTTCACACAACCATTTATCGCCTGTCATGAAGTAGGCCACCAGTTAGGGTATGGAAAAGAGAATGAAGCCAACTTCGCGGGGTTTCTTGCCTGCAGGGCACATCCATCAGCAGCATTCAGGTATTCTGTTTATTTTGATATGTACCAGTACACTATTCGTGAATTGAATCGTCGTGATACCGCTTTGGCAAGAGCCTCTTACAATGCTTTGCATCCATTGGTAAAAAAGGACTTTGAAGAAGTAAGAAAATTCTTTGCGAAGTACGAAAATCCTGTTGAACCGGTTATTACCTGGTTTTACAGTCATTATCTAAAAGCAAATGATCAACCTCTGGGAAAAGAAACTTATAGCCAGGTGGTTGCTTTTTTGATTGCGTATCAAAACAAATTTGGGAAGGAGTCATTATGATTTTTTTCAGGCAATGGGTGTTAAAACTTATTCTTCCACATCCTACTCTCAATCGGCTTATCAGGCTGACCGCTGTATTTGGCATTTTTCTTCTGGTTGTATTTTACTTCCGTTTCACCTTCTACTAAGAAATAGATAAGCTGACCAATCGGCATGCCTTTATACACTTTCACCGGTTGCTTTACAGATATCTCCAGTGTCCAGTGACCACAAAAACCAACATCGCCTTTGCCAGCAGTTGCATGAATGTCTATACCAAGACGGCCTGTGGATGATTTACCTTCCAGGAAAGGCACATGCGCATGTGTTTCGGTGTATTCCTCGGTTACGCCGAGATAAAATATGTGCGGATACAACACAAATCCTTCTTCCGGAATTTCGAAATAGTCAATCGTGTTATGCTTTTTGGCATCCAGTATATGTTCTTTGTAAGTAGCCAGCCATTTTCCCAGGTGTACATCATAAGAATTACTGCCGAGACAATCGCGATCATAAGGCGATAATTTAATCGTTCCTTTATCTATTTCCTCTAATATTCTTTTGTCAGATAAAATCATGGGTTATTTTTTAATCATCTGCCTATCTTTATCACGGCAAGAGAAAGCACAATTGCTGTGTTATTTTTTGCAAGTATAAATCTAAAATTGGCAATCAAAAATCAAAAATACTATTCGTGCCGGTTTTTTTTCAACAACAAATCAACGAAACAACAAGGCTGGGTATCTGGAAAATAGAAGAAACTGAAGAATTCTTCAAGAGTAATGTACCCCAGCACCGCGATGTCACCCATCCGCATAAGCGGTTGCAGCACCTGGCGGGGCGCTTTCTGTTGCAGTTCCTTTTTCCCGGTTTTCCTTATGAGTTGATACAGATTGCTGAAACCCGCAAACCATTTTTACCAAACGAGGAATATCATTTTTCCATTTCCCATTGTGGTGATTATGCAGGGGCTATTGTAAGTAAAAGTCAAAGGGTGGGAGTAGATGTGGAACTCATGCGGCCACTCGTGCGCCAGTTGGTTCCAAAATTCCTGTCTGATAAGGAAAAAGCATTGCTTTACCCTGATACGATTCTCGAACAATCCACACTTTTCTGGTCAGCCAAAGAAGCTGTATTCAAATGGTATGGAGAGGGCAAGGTTGATTTCAGGGAACATATTCATTTGCTGAAGCAGCATGAAGGAACGGAAACCATAGATTGTTTTTTTGCCAAAACCAAAACCGATCTTACAATTCACTATCGCTATTTTGATCACCTCACATTAGCATGGGTTGTCAGCTAAGAAATTTTAAAATTGAAGAATGAATTTTTCTGAAAACGATATTGCACAGCTTGCCAGGATCCATTACCAGCTTGATGCCAAAGTAAAAAGTCTGAATGGTTATGATGAACTTAATTTTTTACTGACAGATAAAGCTGGGAGGAAATATATTTTTAAAGTAGCTACTGATGAACACAAATACGATTTTCTCGACGCCCAGGTAAAGATTGTAAATCATTTGTCACAAAGCAAAGTTGCCAACAGGCTTCAGCAGTATTTATGTAATACTGAAGGAAAGGAACTGACAACGATTGTAATTGACGGTGTAAATTATTATCTCCGTATTCTGACTTTTATAGATGGTGATTTCTGGGTAGATGTAAAGGAAAGACCGGATGAGTTACTTTTTGATTTAGGTTCTTTTCTTGGAGAGATGGATAATGCATTGAAAAATTTCAGTCATCTTGCCATGCACCGCCATTATGTATGGGATATACAAACAGCAATGGATGCCAGAAGTTTTTTGCATTGCATAAAGGATCACGAGCGAAGGAGAATTGCAGCTTATTTTCTGTTGCAGTATGAAACGGAAGTACTTCCTTTTCACTCTTCATTACGCCGTGCATATATACATAATGATGCCAATGACTATAATTTACTTGTAGTAAAAAATCGTGTAGCAGGCCTGATTGATTTTGGTGATATGGTGTACTCACATTTAATCAATAATGTAGCAGTCGCCTGTACTTATGCTATGTTAAATACACCGAATCCTTTGCATGCTGCTGCATTGGTGGTAAAAGGATATCATGAAAAATATCCGCTCACGGAGAAAGAAATAGAACTGCTTTATTACCTGATAGCGGGAAGGCTTTGCATCAGCGTCACAAGATCCGCTTACAATGCTTCATTGAATAGTGATAATGCGCACCATTTCATTACAGAGAAGCCTGCATGGGATTTGTTGTTTAAATTAATAAGGATAAATCCTGTTGCAGCGCACAATGCATTCAGGATAGCGGCTGGCTTTTCGCCGGTAATTAATGAAGATGATAACTACGAAGAAATATTAAATGAAAGGAAAAAGTATATCGGGCGCAATCTTAGTATCAGCTACAAAAAGAAATTAAAAATAGTAAAAGGCGCCCTGCAATATTTATATGATGATAAAGGCGACACTTATATTGATTGCGTCAATAATGTAAGTCATGTGGGCCATTGTCACCCGGTAGTTGTAAAAGCAATGCAGCAGCAAATCGCCGTATTGAATACAAATACGCGATACCTGAATGATAATATCGTTGAGTTCGCAAAGGCAATTACGGCTACACTACCGGATAAATTGCGGGTGTGTTATTTTACTAATTCTGGTAGTGAAGCAAATGATTTGGCTATACGCATGAGCCGTCATTTTACCAGGCAGAAAGATATCGTCGTACTTGATCACGCTTATCATGGCACATCTACGGTAGCAATTGAAATGAGTCCGTATAAGTTTGATGGTAAAGGCGGTTTTGGAAAAATGCCATATATACACAAGGCAATGAACCCAGATTTGTACAGGGGACAATACCGGTATAATGACAAGGATGCAGGAAAAAAATATGCAGCAGATGTAAAGAGAATAATTGGAGAATTGAATAGTGAAGGGAAAGGAGTAGCTGCATTTATTTGCGAAACATTATTAGGTGTAGGCGGGCAAATTCCCTTGCCCGCAGGCTATTTGCAGGAAGTATATAGCCTTGTGCGGGAAGCAGGTGGTATTTGTATCGCTGATGAAGTACAGGTGGGATTTGGCCGTGTTGGCGAAAAGTTTTGGGGATTTGAATTGCAGGATGTAATTCCTGATATAGTTGTATTGGGGAAACCAATAGGTAACGGTCATCCTTTGGCAGCGGTAATTGTAACCGATGAAATTGCTGATGCGTTTAATAATGGAATGGAGTATTTCAACACGTTTGGTGGTAACCCTGTATCAATGGCTACCGGGCTGGCTGTACTGAATGTAATAAAAGAAGAAGGGTTACAACGCAATGCTTTGGATACGGGTAATTTTTTGTTGAACGAATTGTCCCAATTGATGAAAAAGCATTCTATTATCGGCGATGTACGTGGGCATGGATTGTTTGTGGGTGTAGAACTGGTGAAAGACCGGCAAACCCTTGAGCCTGCTATACCGGAAATAGATATAATAGTTGAGAGAATGAAAGAAAAAGGATTGCTGATAAGCACTGATGGGCCATTGCATAATGTTTTAAAAATAAAACCTCCGATCATTTTCTCAAGGGAAAATGCAGCAGAACTGGTTACAGCGCTTGATGAATGCCTGAAAGGTTTAAAAGAACATTAATGAGATGAGCAGGTATTGAAAAATGTTTTCTATTTTCAATACGAAAT
>JAEUVI010000266.1 GCA_016787105.1 Chitinophagaceae bacterium
GCTTCATTTTCCTTAATCTGCTTATCAAGATTCACTTCTTTTTGTGTGATCGATTGTTCCTTTTGTCTTGCACGATTTTCGCTTTCGCTCATCTTCCTGTTCCGCTCGTTTACTTCCCTGTCATGTGCAGCTTTCATCTGCACAAACTTTTCTTTTGCTTCGAGTTCCTTTTCTTTCCGGGCTGTTTCTGCTCTTAACTCTGCTTCTTTTAATATGCTTTGAGCTTGCGATTCTGCTTCTTCTACTTTCTTACGTGTATCTTTTGCGAAGATGGCTTTACCCGCTACAATTCCTATAATGAGTGCTACAACACCAATTATGATGAGTAATATATTCGAATCCATGAATGTGTTTTTTAATTAGTTCCAAAATGCTGAGTTTTTGTCCATTTCTGCTGTTATATGGCAGCAACCTGGTTGCCGGAGCATACAGGTAGTGGGCGAAGATACAAAACCAATACGTTCGGATGAAATTGATTGCAGCGAAACCGGCTCTGTGCCAACAGATTGCCCTTTTTACGACTCCTTTGGAAGAAAAGAGATTGGTTTAAGGAGATAGGGAGCTAATAAAAGAAAACCAGTTGATTCTGACTATGCAAGACGCGAATCCAGCATTTTTTCCAAGCCATCCAGTTTCTCCAGCAAGTCTTCTTTTTCAAGCCCGGAAGAGATTGCCGCATTTTGCTCAGTGGCAAACCAAACGAGTACCATGGAGATATAGTCCTGCATGTCTTTGCCTGCAAACTGGGTTTTAAACTCAATTACTTTGTCATTTATGGTTTTTACGGTACGACGTACCACTTCTTCGTCTTTCGGCAGGATACGAATACGATAGGGGCGGTCGCCTATTACGATACTCACGGGAATAAGTTCATCCATAATTTGTTAATTTGAAAATAGTTCAGTTATTTAGTAGAGCTAAGTATTTAAAAATTAGCAGTTATATCAAAAACACCGACCCCGAAAATCCTTTGAAAACTAAAACAAAAAGCTAGCTTATGTTTGCCAAAGTCAAATCCACCGTGTTTATTGACACGCTGAAGTTCGAACTGACAGCTCATCCTGAGTACCAACTTAAAGCAGTTCTGCGTGATGAAGCAGGATTTGTACAAAGCCGCCTCGAAAAGACATTACCCAACAATCTGAAAGAGCTTACCTGGGATGGTTTGGATCATCTTCCTTATGGCATTTATACACTTGAAATGTCGCAGGGAGAAGATGAAATGAAGATGCGTATAGTAAAAAGAATTTGAAATTATTCACTTAAAAGAGAAATGCAACGGTCAATTTCCTTTACATAAGAGTTGATACGTTTTTCAATTTCTTTTTTATCCCGATCATTCAAGCTGCCCGAATTCACTTTATTGATTTCAAGCTGTTGTTTTAATAATTCAATAGTTTGTCGCTGCTGACCAATTTGTTCATTTCCTTTCATCAAATCTTTCTCCAATCGCTGATTTTCTTTTTCAAGGGTGTTATATTGTTTCAGCAATTGCTGTAGCTTTTGCTGAATGCTTTTAACTTTTACTTCCAGTTCCATCATACATTACCAGTTTTAGTTACCCGGGTTAGCAACAGTTGCCGGGCAAAAACGTGATTATAAAGGCAGTTTAATCCTCTGATGCATTATTTTCTTATCTCTGCCTGCAGGTCTTTTTCGAAAGTAGTTATAATCTTGTTCATCCACCCATCTATTTCTTTGTCCGTAAGGGTCTTTTCTTCGTCTGAGAATGTAAAACTGACAGCGAGAGATTTTTTACCAGCACCTAATTTTTCACTTTCGAATATATCAAACAACCGGATATCACGCAATTTATCCAGCTTTATTTTTTGCACAGTTTTTTCGACTGTTTCGTATTGCAGCGTATTGGAAACAATTATTGCCAGGTCACGGTGTACCGCAGGAAACTTTGGTATTTCACTGAAAGAAACCCCTTTACTGTTTATTTTATCGGATAATAATTGCCAATTGAAATCAGCAAAGAACACAGGTTGTTTGATTTCGAAACGATTCAAAAGATTACGATGTACCACACCCAGGAGCAGAACATTTTTTCCATCAATCATTGCTTCGAGGCCGGCTTCAAACTTTGAATGTTGCAGTGTTACAAAATCTTTTACCTGCACACCTGTTATTTGTAATAGTTGCGCTGCAATTCCTTTCAATAAATAAAAATCCATTTTCTCTCCTTTGTGCTTCCAGCCATCTTCATG
>JAEUVI010000287.1 GCA_016787105.1 Chitinophagaceae bacterium
GCTTCATTGCAAGAAAACAAGACAGCAATTAATAGTATATTAAATAAACCAATAATTTTTTTCATCCCTCTTATTGTTATTTAAAGAATCAAAAGATTACATCCCCTGATATCGCTGTTATCCATTCTTCCTTGCACTTCGAAACTTCCGTCTGGAAAAACTTTTCCTATATCATCTGTCGCGACAAAACTACAAGAGTGAACGTTAGCAAGATCAATCACATTCAATGCGCCTCTCTTAACAGCGTTACCGCCTGGTTCGCTTTGCAGGTGGAGCGGATCGTCTTCTTCCCTTGCCAGCACTTTCATCCATGGCGGGCAATTAAATAATCCATCCCCTTTAGAATACGCTTGTGATAATAACTCCGTCATTCCATATTCAGAATAGATGGATTGCAATGAAAAAGATTTCTTCAACTGATCATGCACTTCATCGCGTATCATTTCTTTTCTGCGACCTTTCATACCACCGGTCTCCATCATTATCGTATATCGCAATGGAAAGTTATATGCATCCGCAAAATCCAGTAAAGCGAAAGTAACCCCGATCAAGAGTGTCTTCTGCTTTTTACCCTCCAGATAAAGCAATGTATTGTACAACTTTTCATATTCATTGAGATAAAAACCGCTTTCAGGATGATTACTTTGTTGCACCAGTTTGTCTACCATATATACCAATGATGAATTGGCCCTTTCAAGATACGCAGGTAACAAGCCGATAATACAGTAGTCTTTTACAGGACCGTAAAAATTTTCAAAAGCGGTAGTAAAACTTTTTTCGTACAGGGAAATATCATTCACAAGGTGCCTGCTCGTAACAGCCCGCGTAGTGCCGCTGCTTTCAAAAAGTACAGGTTTTTCAACTACACCCGATTGTACAGTGTGCGTCTTGAAAAAAGAAATTGGCAGGAATGGAATGTTTGCCACTGAGCGGACATTACCAGGAGTAGTATGCAGTGCTTTACACCACGCATTATACACCGGGTTTTCCGCATACTGAAAACGAAAAATCTCCAATGCAAGCGACTCAAAACCGTCACTATCAACGGAGAAAATTTTATGACCCCATTCACAATCTTTATCCATAACGGTATGGTAACAAAACCTTAAATTTGAGTATCAAACTGTATTAATGAAACGTGTACTTGCTTTATCCATCATCCTTGCCGCAGTGGCAGTTGCCTGCAGCAAAAGTAAATTTGAAACCGTTCCCACTGTCGAAATTAAATCATTATCGCCTGATGTTGTAGGAGTACCTCCGGCAAACCAGCCTAACGCAATATCAGTACTTACTTTAAAAGCAAGAGTAACAGACAAAGAAGGCGATTTGCAGGACAGCCTTTTAGTGGTTCCCAAATATTTTCTTACTGATGGTACGCTATTAAGTTCGGACACTATAGTGTACAAACTGGACCTGCTTAGCTTTCCTGATACTAAAGACATAGAAATACAGGTTCAGTTTACTTATGGCAGGCTTGCCGAAGGTTACGAACTGATTAATACCGTTTCGGAAGATCAAAACCTTTCGATTGGTATGATCGTAATTGATAAAGCCGGTCACAGAAGCAACTATTCAGAAAGTGGTAAGGTTCGCTTGATAAAGCCCTGATTATTTCTTTTTACCCGCTGACAAATCTTCTTATAATTTTTTTATTGAATCAGCTATTTTGAATATTGCTGCAAATTGTCTTTGGTATTTGACTATTTTTGGCAATTAATAAAAGATGAATCCTATGGCGAAAGCTGCAAAGAAAAAATCAATCATTACAGACAAATCATTCCAGTTCTTAAAAAATTATATCAATAATGCTTCGCCTGTTGGTTTTGAAAGCAGCGGGCAAAAGCTATGGCTTGAATACCTCGCTCCCTATATAGATGAAAGTTTTGTAGACCCCTATGGTACCGCTGTAGGTGTGATAAACCCGGGAACAGGTTTCAAAGTTGTAATAGAAGCCCATGCTGATGAAATAAGCTGGTTTGTAAATTATATAAATGCGGAAGGTTTAATATACCTGAAAAGAAATGGCGGTGTGGATCCACAAATTGCACCTGCGCAGCGTGTAACTATTCATGGAAAAAAAGGGCCAGTAAAAGCTGTTTTCGGATGGCCGGCCATACACACCCGCTTAGGAGCACCCGATCAAAAAGAACCACAACCCAAAGTAGATAATTTATGGCTTGATTGCGGCGCAAGAAACCGCAAAGAAGTTGAAGCACTTGGTATACATATCGGCGCTGTAGTTACTTACCAGGACGGATTTGATGAGCTTGCAAATGATTACCTAATCGGCCGTGCATTTGATAACCGTGTTGGTGGCTTTATGATTGCTGAAGTAGCCAGGTTACTGAAAGAAAACAAAAAGAAACTTCCATTTTCGTTATACATAGTAAACGCAGTGCAGGAAGAAATTGGTTTGCGTGGTGCTGAGATGATAGCAAGAAGGATAAAACCGGATATCGCAATCATCACCGATGTAACACACGATACAAGTACACCAATGATCAATAAACTGATAGAAGGCGATGTACAATGTGGTAAAGGACCTTCATTGGCGTATGCACCCGCAGTGCACAATAAGCTGCTTTCACATGTAGAAAAAGTGGCCCAGGATAAAAAAATACCTGTACAATGGCGGGCACTTGCCAGAAGTACAGGTACAGATACAGATTCATTTGCTTATGCAAATGATGGTTGTCCATCCGTTCTTATTTCCATACCCCTCCGCTATATGCATACCACTGTTGAAATGATACATAAAAGTGATATTGAAAGTACAATACAACTGATGTATGAATCCTTATTAACTTTGACGCCTAAAACAAACCTGAAATACCTCTGATGCTGAATCATCTTTTATATGTAGACCCGGGTAGTGGAAGTTATTTGCTGCAGGTGATCATCGCGGCCATATTAGGTGCCGGCTTTGTACTGAAGACATGGTGGTGGAAAATCAGGTATTTCTTTTCGCCAAAAAAGAGAAGCACGGAACTTCCCAAAGAGGATGCCGGAAAAATCAATGAGAAGTCCGGCTCCTGATCCTGCTGATAAAATATTCCTTTATTACTGTTTCATGTTGGCTAATATCATACAGCAGTTCTTCTTTTGAATAATTAGCTCTAACATTTCCTTCTTCAATTATTGCATTAATATGCTCTCCAATTGTATCAAGCTGATCCGGCTGAATGCGTACCCCTATTTTTGACCGGAAAGAATCCTCGACGGGTATTATACCAAGGTTATCAGCCTCATCATTGAATTTCTTAGGGACAGTATCAATAAAAATTACCTGGCGGCCTGTTGCTAACGCAAATTCAAATGCAATTCCTGACCTGTCTGTAATAAGAATATTTGTTTTACATAATGAAATACGTACATCAGGTTCCGTATCTACTGTAATATTGGGGATTGTCTTTATAAAACGAATAATCTCCTCATATTTTTTTCTCCTTCGTTTTACAAACTCGGGATGAAAACGAATTTCGACATTACAATTAATCTTTCGAAGATTTTCTACCAATTCATAAAAGCAAGTTTCCAATATACAACCAGGGTACCAGGATGGTGCAATTGTTATTTTAACTACATCAGTCTTTACTGGCATTATGCTCCAATCTTCCAGGATCGGATAGCCATAGGGCATTAAATTTTTAGCCGGAAGCATATACTTCTTTTCCCGTAAACGTAT